>NZ_CAXGSH010000005.1:0-59651 GCF_964012375.1 uncultured Salinisphaera sp. | reverse complement strand
GGGCCGGCTTCCATCGAGGTGTGCATCTCGTCGCCGGTGCGGTCGAGGAAACCGGTATTGATGAAGATGGTGCGCTCGCGGGCCTGTTTGATGCAGGCCTTGAGGTTGAGGCTGGTACGACGCTCTTCGTCCATGATGCCGACCTTGAGCGTGTTCGGCGCCATGCCGATACCCTTCTCGACGGCCTCGAAGAGCTCGACCGTGAAGTTGACTTCGGCCGGGCCGTGCATCTTGGGCTTGACGATATACACGCTGCCAGCACGGCTATTGGTGTGGGGACCGTTGCGCTTGAGGTCGTGCAGGGCAATGGTGCCGGTGCACAGCGCGTCCAGAATGCCTTCCGGAATTTCGTTGCCGTCGCTGTCGAGCACCGCCGGCGTGGTCATCAGATGGCCGACGTTGCGCACCAGCATCAGGCTGCGACCGGGCAGCGTGAGCGTGGAGCCGTCGGGGGCGGTGTATTCGCGATCGTCGTTGAGCTTGCGCGTGATGGTCTTGCCACCCTTCTCAAGCGACTCCTGCAGGTCGCCCTTCATCAGGCCCAGCCAGTTGCCATAGACCAGCGCCTTGTCTTCGGCATCGACCGCGGCGACGGAGTCTTCACAGTCCTGGATGGCGGTGACGGCGGCTTCCATGAGCACGTCCTTCACGCCGGCTGCATGGTCCTTGCCGACCGGATCGTTGGCATCGATCTGAATTTCGGAATGCAGGCCGTTGTTGGTCAGCAGCACGGCCTTGGGCGCAGACGCATCGCCCTGGTAGCCGGCGAACTGCTTGCTGTCCTTGAGCGTGGTGTGGCTGTCGCCCACGTCCACGGCCAGGGTGTCGTTATCGATACGGTAGGCAGTGGCATCGGCATGCGAGCCATCGGCCAGCGGGAAGGTATCGTCGAGGAACTTGGCCGCCCATTCGACCACCTTGGCGCCACGCTTGGGGTTGTAGCTGGTGCCCTTCTCGGCGCCGTTATCCTCGGGGATGATGTCCGCGCCGTAGAGGGCGTCATACAGGCTGCCCCAGCGGGCGTTCGCGGCGTTGAGCGAAAAACGCGCGTTGGTGATCGGCACCACCAGCTGCGGGCCTGGCACGGTAGCAATCTCGGGGTCGACGTTGTCGGTCGAGACCTTGAAGTCGCCCACATCACCGACGATGTATTCGAGCTCTTCGAGCAGCTTGCGGTATTCGCCCTTGTCGAAGGCATCGCCGCGGTGTTCACGGTGCCATTTGTCGAGCGTTTCCTGGATATCCTCGCGATGACGAAGCAGCTGCGCGTTGCGATCGCCGAACTCGGCCACCAGCGAAGCCAGCGTCTGCCAGAAGGTGTCGGAGTCGACGCCGGTGCCCGGCAGGGCTTTTTCAATCAAATCATGCAGGGGCTTGCCGATCTGCAGGCCCGCTTTTTCGATACGGTCGGTCATAAAACGCCTTTTCTTGTGCCAAACGCAGCCGTTCTGGCGAACGGTCACGAAAATTTGTCAGGCCGGCATCATAACAAAGCACTGCCGACATGGGTTTTACGGCGATCCGGCCCGCCGCTTGCCCGGCGCCCGGGTGCGCTGCTGCAGGCGATACAGGAATTCGCCCATGATGCGGTCATACAGCGCATCGCCGAGCACGGCGTCTTCAATGCCGGCGTCCAGGCTCGGGTTGTCGTTGACTTCGATCACCCGAATACCGTCGGCGGTCTGCTTGAGGTCGACCCCGTACAAACCGTCGCCGATGAGATTGGCCGCGCGTACCGCGGTGTCGATCACCTCGGCGGGCGCATCCTCGACCGCCAGCGTGGCCGAATCGCCCTCGCTGTAGTCGCCGCTGTCTTCGTGCTTGACGATCTGCCAGTGGCCGCCCGCCATCGCATACTGGCAGACATACAGCGGCTTGCCGGCGAGCACACCCACCCGCCAGTCGAACTCGGTGGGCATGAATTCCTGGGCCAGCGCGAGTTCGGAATCGTCGAGTAGCCGCGCGGCGATAGCGTCGAGTTCGGCGCGATCGTTGGCCTTGAACACGCCTTTCGAAAACGCGCCTTCCGGGGCCTTGAGCACCATCGGAAAACCCAGCAGCTCGGGCAGGCGCTTGACCTCGCGTTCGCCAAAAATACAGGCGCGCGGCGCGGCCACCTTGTAACGGGTCAGCAGTTCGGCGAGATAGACCTTGTTCGTACAGCGCAGAATCGAGGTCGGATCGTCGATGACGACCAGGCCTTCGCGCTCGGCACGACGCGAAAAGGCATAGGTGTGATGGGCCAGCCGCGTGGTTTCGCGAATGAACAGGGCATCGAACTCAGCCAGCCGGCCGAAATCGCGCCGGCCGATGATTTCCACCTCCAGGCCCAGACGCTTGCCGGCGGCCACGAACTTGTCCAGCGCGGCGACGTTCGACGGCGGCTGCGGGTCGTCTGCGTCCACGAGCATGGCCACATCGAAGCGCGCGGCCCGGCGCTTGCGCGCGCCGCGCCAACCCTTGGCGACATGGGCCTGCAGGGCGCGATCAAGAAACGCTGCCTGTTCGGCGTCCAGCGACCGAATCGAGAGCGTGCGCAGCCCGTCCACCGCCACCTTGCCGTCGCGCCGGCGCAGCTCGACATGCAGCAGCGGCACGGCGAACTGCTCGAACAGCCGCCGCGCCAGCGATGCCAGCAACGGGTTTTCGCAGCGGCCGAGGTAGACGTTGAACGCCGCCGGCAGGCTGGCACGTTCGGCCTCGCTCAGCCGATCGAGATACTCGGCCAGCGCCGGGATTTCACTGCCGTAGATAATCTTGCGCGACAGGTCCTGCAGCGTGGCCACCGAGGCGAGCACGCGATGCCCGCGGGCCTCGGCCAGCAGCGAACAGTAATAGCCAAGGCTTTGATAGCGCGTACTGCGACACAGGTTGATGACGTGCAGATCCGCCTCGGCGAACGCCGGATCGGCCAGATAGTCGTCGGCGAGCACCAGCCGTACCGAAGGCGCGGGCGCTTTCCAGTCCCGCAGAGATTCCACCACCACGATCGGTTCGGCCATAGACGCGTTTTACCTGCTAGTTGTTGAGCTGTTTTTCCAGGCGCACACCGTCTTCGTGCCCGCCGTTGCTGCCCGGATAATAATCGACAAGTCGTGCGATTTCGCGATATCCCGCATCGGCAAACAAGCCGCGCGAGGCGCCGTTGGAAAGCCGCGCCTCGGCCCGCATGAAGCCACATCCCCTTGCGACAGCCTGGGCCTGCGCGCGTTCCAGAAGCCGGCGTGCCATGCCCCGGCCACGAGCGGCCGGGCCGACCGCGATCGAATACAGCCGGGCCACGCGGCTGCCACGGCGATAGAGCACGATCACATCGGCCACGACGGCCTCGTCCACCACGGCGACCAGAAAATCGCCATGCGCACGGGCGATGAGATGGCGCAGGCTGCGCCGGCTCTGCCCGTCCAGCACGAAACAGGCCTGTTCGAGCGCGTAAACGCCGGCCAGATCGTCAAGATCGGCGGCGCGAATGATAGTCGATGGGGTCACCGGCATGGGCCGAGTATACGCGCGCAAACGCCCGGCGCGAGAGGCTATTTGGGCTGCAGCTGGGCCATGAGAAGCCGCGCCGTGGCCGTCGACGAGGCCGGATTCTGACCGGTGACCAGATTGCCCGCGACCACCACATGCGAAGCCCAGTCCTTGCCGCTCGAAAATTCAGCACCGCTGTCGCGGAGCATGTCTTCCACGCGAAACGGCACCACCTCGGCCAGGCCCACGGCCTGCTCTTCGCTATTGGTAAAGCCGGTGACTTTGAGGCCATGGACCAGCGGCCCGCCGTGCGCATTCCTTGTATGCCGAAGCACGCCCGGCGCATGGCAGACCAGCCCCAGCGGTGTGCCCGCGGCCTGATTACGCTCCAGCAGCGCGATCGAATCGCGGTCTTCGGCCAGATCCCAGAGCGGGCCGTGGCCGCCGGGGTAGAAGATCGCGTCGAAGCGCTCGCCGGTCACGTCTGCCAGTTTGTGCGTGGTCGCCAGAGCGTGCTGGGCATCGGCATCTTTCTTGAAGCGCTCGGTGGCCGTGGTCTGGGCCTGGTCGGTGTCGCTGGCCGGGTCCAGCGGCGGCGCGCCCCCGGCCGGCGAGGCCAGCACCACCTCCGCGCCGGCATCGCGAAAGACATAGTAAGGCGCGGCGAATTCCTCCAGCCAGAAGCCGGTGGTCTTGCCTGTATCGCCCAGCGCAGCGTGCGAGGTGAGCACCATCAGCACTTTCATGGCGCATCCTTTGTGGTGACGTCAAACACGCACGATGCGGCCACCGGCCACGACAATCAATCGTGCCGGCGCAAGCCGTGCGACGGATGACCCGATTCGGCGCCGCTTCTACCTTTCAGGCGGTGCATACCGGACACGAGGCCACGCGTGAGTATGTCCTGGACCGGCGTGTAGACGACCAGCGGCACCACTACCAGCGCGGTCACTACCCCGCCGATGATGGCATCGGTGAACCAGTGCGCACCGCTGACCAGCCGCGGCAACACGAAAAAGGTCGCGAACACCGCCGACACCAGGCCATAGCGACGCCCCGCGAAGAACCACAGCAGGAAGGTGAACGTCGCCACCACGGTGGCATGATCGCCGGGAAAGCTCTGGGTGGAATGGTCCTTCGGGTTCAGCGGCGTGTGCTCGGAGAGCATCGTGAAGGGTTCCAGTACCAGCGAAGGGCTTTCGCGGGAGACATCCTTGAACAAAAACTCGCGGGTGATTGCGACCAGCACCAGCAACAGCACGCACACCAGAATCGATCGGGCGATACGCACGTCTCGCGGCGCATTCTGGCCACGCATGACGTAGGCGATGAGCACCCCCAGCAGAATGAACGCCGCGATGTAATCGAATACCCGCAGGTTCGCGAACGCCCAGAACATCTGCTCGGTGTAGCTGGTCTGGACCATCGAGTTGAGCCCGAGGGCGATATGCCGGTCGAGCCCGTCCCATACCATTCGGGTCGGCGCCCAGAGGTAGGACAACACCAGCAGCGCGGCGATGCCGTAGCTGATCATCAGGCCGCGCAGATTCCAATAGGCTTCGTTCGTACTCGTCATTGCCGCTTTCCTCAAGGTGCCGCAACATTATCTAAACGAGATATTAACGATTTCTTAATACCGTGTATATAGCACCTAATTGATGCCGGTTCGCGGTAGTCGAATGCTCACGCTCAGCCCGCCTTCGTTACGGTTGGCCAACGTGATGTCGCCGCCATGGCCTTGCACTACCGAGCGCGCGATCGACAGCCCCAGGCCGGTACCGCCGGTATCGCGGCTGCGTGAACTTTCCAGGCGCACGAACGGGTCGAACACCCGTGCCATTTCGGCCTCGTCGATACCCGGACCGTCGTCCAGCACCTGGATCGTCACTGCCTGGCGATCGTCGAGCAGAACCAGCCGTGCCCGCTGGCCGTAGGTGAGCGCGTTGTCGATGACGTTACGCAGCGCACGCCGGATCGCGGCAGGGCGGCACACCAGCGCCAGGCGAGCATCGGGCTCGAACACGACCGTTGCGCCGGCCGCGCGATAGTCCTCGCACAAGGCATCCACCAGCGCCGATAAATCGACGGTGCGTGTGGCCTCCGTAGCGGCCTCTTCGCGCATGAAGGTCAGCGACGCCTCGCTCATGCGCGCCATATCCTCGAGGGTGGCCGCCATCGAGCGCGTGTTGTCGTCGTCGGGCAGGAATTCCAGGCGCAGCCTCAGCGCGGTGATCGGTGTGCGCAAGTCGTGGGCGATGGCGGCGACCATACGGGTACGATCGGCCACGTACCGGGCCAGGCGTTCACGCATGCGATTGAATGCCGCGACCGAGCGCCGGATATCCTCGGCGCCGTATTCAGGCAGCGGCGCCACCTCTTCGCCCCGGCCGAAGCGTTCCGCCGCCCCGGCCAGCTCGCGCAGGGGCGCAGTGATCCGGCGGCTGGTCAGCACCACGATGAGCACCATCAGAACCGCACTCACCGCCAGCGTCATCAACGAAGACCGTGCCCAGTGCCGGGTCGGGTCGAACACCATCTGGCGTGCGCGCAGCCAGGCGCCCTCGTCGATCTGTACGGCCATGCGCAGCGCATCGCCGGCACGCCGGTTCGGCCCGCGCGCCAGCCCGGGGCCGATCGCCACCCGCACCCGATCGGTTTCCATGCCCATATTGCGGGCCATGTCCAGGGCGAAACGGTTGGCGGCGTCACTGCGCCCGGCAAATGCGCGCCCCGGCGTGGGTGCCAGGCGATAACGCAGATCGCGGGTAGACAGCGCGGCGACCGCATCCGCGCGCTCGTCGTCGGCGACGAATTCCAGCGTGCGCATGGCGGCCGCCACGTTATCGGCCATGTTGCCCAGGATCACGCGCTCGAGAAACCGATCGCGCTCGTGCATGAAAATGAAGAAACTCACCAGCTGCGAGATCACCAGTGCCAGCAGCGTCAACGCGACGATCCGCCCGGCCAGGCTGCGCGGCCACATGCGCATTCAGGCCGCCTCGCAGGCGGCGGCAAAGCGATAGCCCCCGCCCCAGACAGTCAGGATCAGGCGCGGATTGGCCGGGTCGAGCTCGACCTTGCGGCGCAGCCGGCTGACCTGATTGTCGATACTGCGATCGAACACCTGGGCGTCCTTGCCCTGCGTCAGATCCAGCAGCTGATCGCGCGAGAGCACGTGATTGGGGTGGCGCACAAACGCCAGCAGCAGGCGGTATTCGCCGGTGGACAGGGCCACGGCCACGCCGTCTTCGTCGACCAGCTCCTGTTGCGCGGTATGGAAGGTCCAGCGATCGAAGCGCACGGCGCTGCGCTCGGGCTGGTTGCGCTGGGCCGGCAGCGCCGTGGCCCGCCGCAGCACCGCGCGAATGCGCGCGAGCAGCTCCCGCGGCGAGAACGGCTTGGTGACATAGTCGTCCGCGCCCATTTCCAGGCCGATGATGCGATCCGTTTCGTCGGCCACGGCAGTCAGCAGCACGATGGGAATGTCGTGGGTTTCGCCCAGCCAGCGACACAGGCTCAGGCCGTCCTCGCCGGGCATCATGATATCCAGCACGACCAGATCGAAGGCCGATTCGCGCACCAACCGCCGCGCCGCGGCCGCATCGGCCGCCGCGGATATGCGAAAGCCGTGATCGCGCAGATAGCGGGTCAGCGAATCGCGAATATCGCGATGATCGTCGACAACGAGAATATGCGGCTGCGGCTCGGCCATGACGGGCTCGTGAACGAATGGCCGGGCCAATATAACCCGCCATCCGGGCGTTTTTACGCGGCCGTTGTATCGAGCTCTGCCAGGGCCGGGGCCTCGACACACTTTGCGACAAATTCATCGCCTGCCGACAGATTTGCACGACATTTGTGCGCGTTAATGGCGTTCGAGACAGGGCCAGCACGGCCCGTATCGCCCCCCAAAGGAGACATCCATGAAACACCGTATTCTCATGACCGCCCTCACCGCCGGCCTGGTCGGCATCGCCAGCGCCCATGCCAAGCCCATGCACGATTCCGACAAGCTGTTCGACGCGCTCGATGCCGATGGCAACAGCAGTCTGAGCCAGCAGGAACTGTCGAACATGCGCCAAGCCATGGCCAAACTGCGCTTCGATACTGCCGATACCAACGGCGATGGCCAGATCGACAAGGACGAGTTCATGGCCCAGGCCCAGCAGCGCGCCGAGCGCATGTTCGAGCGCCTGGATGCCAACGGCGACGGCAGCCTGGACGCAAGCGAAGCCCGCCCGCCGCAGCACGGCAAGCACGGCGGCGACAAGTCGAAGCACGCCGAAAACGGCGCCGATAAGCCGAACAACCACGGCAAGCGCGACGATATGTTCAAGAAAATGGACAGCGACGGCGACGGCCTCGTGTCACGGGAAGAGTTCAAGCAGGCCATGCAGCGCCACCACGACCGTATGGCACAGGAACACGACAAGCGTTCGCCGTAACGTCCGAAACGACGGCCCGCTGCCCGCCCGGCGAGCCCGGGCCGTCTCGTCTGCCCGTCGGCGTTCGTGCCGGCGGGCTTTTCACAGCCGTTAGAATGAGTCGCCGATTCCCGTGACCCTGTCGCCGCCCATGCGTTTTGCCGCTCTTGCCTGCCTGTGCCTGGCGTTCGCCGGCTGTGCGACGACGCCGCTCGACGAACTGGCCGAACCCGCATTCGAGATGCCGGCCCGGTTTGGCGCCAGCGGCGAAGCAGCCACGGATAGCCGCTGGTGGACCGCCTTCCACGATCCGGGGCTGAATACGCTGGTCGAACGCGCGCTGGGCAACAACTTCAGCCTGGCCTCGACCTATGCCCGTGTCGAACAGGCCCGGGCCACGCTCGCCAGCGCCAATGCCGACCTGTTCCCGAGCGTGGATGCGAGCTTCGAACAAAGCGGCACGCGGCGGTCGAACAACGGCGCGAGCGTGAGCGGCAGCACTGCCGGCAGCAACGGCATCGTGCTTGACCAGAGCGGCTCGAACTGGAGCGAAACGCGCACCCTGCAATTTTCGGCGGCCTATGAACTCGATCTGTGGGGGCGGCTGCGCAATGCGCGCAGCGCGGCCCTGTTCGATGCCCGCGCGACCGCGGCCGACTACCAGGCGGCTGCCATTACGCTCACCGCCGATCTGGCCAGCAACTGGTATCAGCTGCAGGAACTGCGCGCACGTATCGCGCTGCTGGAAAGCCAGATTCAGACCAATCGCGACGTGCTCGACCTGACCACCTATGCCTTCAAGTACGGCCAGAGCCAGGCCGCCGACGTACTGCGCCAGCGCCAGGCGGTGGAGTCGGTACGCGGCCAGCTCGAGCAGGCCCAGGCTAGCGAAGCGGTACTCGAACACGCCCTGGCCACGCTGGTGGGCGTCGCGCCTAAAGACCTGGACATACCCGAAGGCGATCTCATCGAACTGCCCGCCCTGCCGGACACCGGCGTGCCCGCCGCCGCGCTCATGCGCCGGCCGGATGTGCGCCAGCAATTCTATTCGCTGGCCGCGGCCGATCGGCGGGTCGCGGTGGCCGTGGCCAATCGCTATCCACAGCTGTCGCTGTCGGCGAGCGTATCGGCGACCAACGATTCCGGCGATCTGTTTTCCAACTGGATTACCCAGCTGGCGGCCAATCTCACCCAGCCGATATTCGATGCCGGCTCGCGCGCGGCCGAGGTCGATCGCAGCCGGGCCGTGGTCGCCGAAGAAGTCGCCGACTACCAGCAGAGCATGCTCGAAGCGTTGCAGGAAACCGAGGATGCGCTGACCAACGAGTACCGCCAGAAGCGCTATCTGCAGCGCCTCGACGAACAGCTGCGCCTGTCGCGCGAGAGCGTGGCCAATCTGCGCCTGCGTTACCTGCGCGGCGCCACCGACTACCTCGACGTGCTCGATGCCCTGCTCACCCGCCAGAACCTGCAGGTGGACTATCTGGCCGCTCGCCGCCAGCTGATCGACTACCGTATCAACCTCTATCGCGCGCTCGCCGGCGATATCGACAGCCTGCCCGACGCCGGCATCGATAATCCCCGCATCCCGCTGGACGCCGCGCAAACCGAAGACCGCCCATGAACAGCGAACCACCCCGGCGCACGTTGCCGCGACTGCTATGGATTGCCCTGCCCGTTCTGGTGCTGGTGGCAGGCGTCGTCATCGCCTTCATCGTGCTCACCAGCACGCCGAGCGCGCCCAAGGCCACGCCGCGCGAGCGCCAGGCCCGGCTGGTTACGGTCACGCCGGCCGAAGCCGCGCCGACGACCCTGGATTTCTCGGCCAACGGCACCGTGCAGGCGGCCGATTCAACCACCCTGCGTCCGCGGGTGTCGGGCCAGATCGTCGCACTGACCGACAAGCTCGCGCCGGGCACACGCTTTAATAAATCCGAGGTGCTGGCTCGTATCGACGAGGCCGATTACCAGCTCGCGCTCAATAGCGCGCGCACCGATCTGGCCAATGCAAAGGCCGCGCTGCGCGTGGAACAGGGCCAGCAGGCCGTGGCCAAGCGCGAGCTGGCCCTGGTGGGCAGCGACGTCAGCGCCGACGAGCGCGACCTGGCCCTGCGCGGGCCCCAGCTCGAACAGGCCCAGGCCGACGTCGAAGCCGCCCGTACGGCGGTCGAACAGGCCCAGCTCGATCTGGACCGTACAAAGGTGCGGGCGCCCTTTGCCGGCATCGTCACCGAACGCAGCGCCTCGATCGGTGATGTGGTGACCACCAGCGACAGCATCGCCACCCTGGCCGCGACCGATACCTACTGGGTCGATGTATCGGTGCCGGTCGATCAGCTGCGCTTCATTCATGCCGCCGACGCCGAGCGTGCGGGTACCTCGGCGCAGATCTTTTATCCCGACGGCTGGGGCGCGGACGCCTTCCTGCCCGCCGAAGTGCTGCGTATCCAGCCGGCATTGGAAACCTCGGGGCGCATGGCGCGGGTGCTGCTGCAGGTGCCCGACCCGCTGGGCGACAACACGCCTGCCGACACGCGGCTGCTGATCGGCGCCTATGTGCGGGCCGCGCTGGAAGCGCGGCTGCCGGCCGACAGCGTGCTCATCGACTCGGCGTTCGTGCACGAGAACAACAACGTCTGGGTGATGAGCAACGACAACCGCCTGGATATCCGCAGCGTCGACATCCTCTATCGCGACGCCAATCAGACGGTTGTCTCGGCCGGGCTAGAACCGGGCGATGCCGTGATCACCAGCGAACTGACCGCGCCCATCCAGGGTATGCCCATCCGGGTCGACTCGAGTACGGCGACAACACCCGCCAACCCGGATGACGCAGGCGACCCGGGCGACGACGAAGCCGAAGCCGCGGCCATGACCGGCAAGCAGCGGCCGCAGGGACTGCGCCTGAGCGGCCCACCGGAGGAGATTACGTCCAGCCCGGCTAGCGCGCGACCCGACACACGGCAAGTGGCCGCGGCAACGACGGAGCCGAACTCGTGAGCGAGAGTCCGCGCCGCGGCCCGATGGCCTGGATGGTCGCCAATCGGGTCACGCCGAATCTGCTGATGCTCGTGCTGCTGGCCGGCGGCCTGCTGATGACCACGCTCATCAAGCAGGAGGTCTTCCCCGAATTCAGCCTCGACATGGTCACGGTATCGGTGTCGTATCCGGGCGCCACCCCCGAGCAGGTCGAACAGAATATCGTGCTCGCCATCGAAGAAAAGGTGCGCGACGTCTCCGGCATCGACGAAATGACCGCCACGGCGGCCGAAGGCGGTGCCACGGTTCAACTGGAACTGTCCGAATCGGCCGACGGCCAGGCCGTGTTCCAGGACGTGCAGCAGGCGATCAGCCAGGTCACCACCTTCCCCGACGATGCCGAAAAACCGGTGATCTCGCTGTCGGACCACCAGCGCGACGTGCTCGATGTTCAGCTCTACGGCGATGTCAGCGAAAACGCGCTGCGTTCCTATGCCGAAGAAGTACGCGACCGTTTGCTGCAATCGCCGGACATCACCCAGGTGGAGCTCGAAGGCGCGCGTGATTACGTGATTCGTGTCGCCATTTCCCAGGAGCGCCTGCGCAGTTTCGGGCTCACGCTGGGAGATGTCGCCGATACCGTGGCCGCCTCGGCGGTGGACGTGGCCGGTGGCAGTGCCGATACCGCCTCGGGCGAGGTTCTGCTGCGGCTCAAGGGCCGACGTGATTCCGCCAGCGAATTCGAACGCATCCCGCTGCTGACCACGCCCGAAGGCACGGTGGTACGGCTGGGCGATGTAGCCACCGTGAACAACGGCTTCGAAGACAGCAAGACCGAAGCCACCTACGACGGCGCCCGCTCGATCGGGATCGCGGTCTATCGCGTGGCCAAGCAGACGCCCATTTCGGTCTCGCAGGCCACGCGCAAGGTGATGGCCGAGCTGGAAACCGACCTGCCGCCCTCGCTGCACTACGCCATCAACGGCGACAGCTCCGAAATCTATCAGCAGCGCCTCGAACTGCTGCTCAAGAACGCATTCATGGGCCTGGTGCTGGTACTGGGCGTGCTCAGCCTGTTTCTGGAGATCCGTCTGGCGTTCTGGGTGACCATGGGCATTCCCACCGCCTTTCTCGGCGCGTTCTTGTTCCTGCCTTTGATGGGCGTGACCATCAACATGATCTCGATGTTCGCCTTCATCATCGCGCTCGGCATCGTGGTGGACGATGCCATCGTGGCCGGCGAGAACATCTACGAACATCGCGAACGCGGGGCCAGCGTCATGCAGGCCGCGATCGCCGGCGCGCGCGATGTGGCCATGCCGATCTCGTTCTCGATTCTCACCAACGTGGTGGCGTTTCTGCCGCTGCTGCTGGTGCCCGGCTTTCTCGGCAAGCTCTTCGGCGTGATTCCGCTGGTGGTGATCACGGTGTTCCTGGTGTCCTGGGTCGAGGCACTGTTCATCATGCCCGCGCATCTGGCCCACGAACGCGAGGGCCGGCGCAATCGCCTGTCGGCCGCCATCCATACCCGCCAGCAGGCGTTCTCGCGCGGCTTTTCGCGTTTCGTGAGCGACTACTACGCGCCGCTGGCCTCGCGGCTCGTTGTGCATCGCTACGTCACTTCCGCGCTGGGCGTGGCCGTGCTGCTGGTCGTGCTGGCCTGGGCGTTTTCCGGACGTATGGGCTTTGCACTCATGCCCAAGGTGGAATCCGATCGCGCCCAGGCCACGCTGACCCTGCCCTATGGCAGCCCCATGGATCGCGTGCAGGCCACCCGCGACCGCCTCGAAGCGGCGGCAGAACAGGTGATCGCCGACAACGGCGGCAGCGACCTGGCCACCGGCGTGTTCGCCACCATCAAGGAAAACGTGGTGGAAATGCGCGTTTACCTGCAACCAGCGGACATACGCCCGATCAGCACCTCGGCCTTCACTACCGCCTGGCGCGAACAGCTCGGCGATATCGCCGGCCTGCAGTCGGCCCAGTTCCAGTCCGATGCCGGAGGGCCCGGCGCCGGCAAGGCCATTACCGTGGAACTGTCGCATCGCGATACCGATACGCTGGATCGCGCGGCCGAAGCGCTGGCCACACGGCTGGGCGAATTCGCCGGTACCCACGATATCGACAGCGGCGTGGCCGAGGGCAAGAACCAGATCAGCTTCACCCTCAACGATGCCGGCCGCTCCCTGGGCCTGACCAACGCCAACGTGGGCGCCCAGGTACGCGCTGCCTTCTATGGCGCCGAGGCGCTACGCCAGCTTCAGGGGCGTAACGAAGTCAAGATCATGGTGACCCTGCCCGAGTCCGAGCGCGACAGCGCGGCCTCGATTCGCAATCTGTTGATCCGCACGCCCGACAATACCTACGTGCCGCTGGCCCAGATCGCCGATATCGACTACGACCGGGCCTTCACCCAGATCACTCGCCGCGACGGCCGGCGCAGTATCGAAGTCACCGCCAACGTCACCCCCTTCGATGCCACCAGCCGTATCACCCAGACCCTCAACGCCGAAACCCTGCCCCAGCTCGCCCAGGACTATCCGGGTCTGAGCTACGGCTATTCCGGCCGCCAGCAAGACACGGCCGACTCGGTGCATGCGCTGTTCGTGGGCTTCGTCTTCTCGATGGCCGGCATCTACATGCTGCTGGCGATCCCGTTCGCGAGCTATCTGCAGCCCATCATCGTGATGATCGCCATTCCGTTCGCGGTGGTGGGCGCCATTCTCGGCCACGAAATCATGGGCTATTCCCTATCGGTGGTCAGCCTCATGGGCGTGCTGGCGCTGGCCGGCGTGGTGGTCAACGATTCGCTGGTGCTCATCCACTATGCCAATACGCTACGCAACAGCGGAGAAAGTCCGGCCAACGCCGTGCGTCTGGCCGCGGTTCGCCGCTTTCGCCCGATCTTGTTGACCACGCTGACCACCTTCGGTGGTCTGGCACCGATGATCTTCGAAACGTCCCTGCAGGCACGCTTCATGATCCCGATGGCGATCTCGCTGGGCTTCGGCATTCTGTTCGCGACCGCCATCACCCTAGTACTGGTGCCCTGCTTTTACGTAATCGTCGAAGACCTGCGCGGCCTGCTGTCGCGGCGCGACCCCGAAGCAGGCGCCTGAGCCGGCATGAAAAGACCGTCTCAGGGTGTTGATGGCACGGGCAAACGGCCTGCGTGGCGTTCGGCAATAGCGCCGCGCATCCGCTTTTCCCACGCCGATACGATGCGCTTCTGCGCGCGGTGGCGATGAAGGTTATCCTGAGGCGCTGAGCCCGCCCGATACCGCCGCCGATGAAGCCCCGCAAGACGCCCCTGACTGCCCTCGCGATCGTGCTTTACGGCATGCTGACCGCCTGTGCGAGCGCGCCGCTGCCGGCGCCGGTTGACGACGCTTCCACGAGGGCGGTCGCGGTACCCGCCGGCGACGGACTGCTTCTCGAGCGCCTGCGGGCGAGCCTGCGCGAGCGCGGCTGGGCGCTGATGTCATACGATGCGTCCGCGCTCGATCGCAACCGCGCCTACACCAGCCTGGCCCGGCAGGCCCGATACCGGCTCACACTCTCCGAGGATCGCATCGGCAACTGTCGCGGCGGTATGCCCAGCTTTCTATACAACGCGACGATGATAGAAAACCGCGACGGGAACGTCGTGTTCGCGCTCACCGGCGCACACTGCCTGGACGAGGCGATTTCGCGCTTTGCCCAAGGCCTGGACCGCAACGGTCTGATCGCGCCGACGGTGGGCGCCGGCGGCTGAGCCGGGCGTTCAGTCCAGCGGCGGTTCGGCCTTGAGGCTGGCTGCCAGGCCGTCGCGAAAATCCGCGAAGGCGAGCACGTAGCCGGTATCGTCGAGCAGGCGCTGGTTGCTCAAGCGCCGGGATTCGCGCAGAAACGACAGCCGCATGGCCGAAAAGCGCTGCTCGGCCTCGGCCCAGGAAATACGCGGCGGCGAGGCCACACCCAGCATCTCGGCCAGAGTGTCGTAGTAGATGCCGAGCCCGGTCGGATGGCCATCGCTGGCGTTGTAAAGATTGTGGTCGAGCACGCGGGTGCCGGCCAGCCAGGCGATAGCGGCCAGATCGTCAATATGAATACGGTTGCTCCAGCCACCGTCTTCATCGTTGAGAATGGGCGTGGCCTCGCGTACCCGTGCCACCGGCAGGCGGTTCGGCCCGTAGATGCCGGGGGCCCGCAGCACACGCGCCTGCGGCGAGAAGTCGAGCATCTGACGCTCGGCGTCCACGCGCCGCTTGGCCCGTTCGCTTTCGGCGTTCACCGGCCGGGTTTCGTCCACCCAGGCATCGCCGCAATCGCCATAGACGCCGCTGGTGCTGATATAAACGGTATAGGCCGGCGAAGCGTGAAGGGCAGCCAGTACACGCGCCATGCGCGTATCGGTATCGCCCTCGCGCGGGGGCGGGGCGAAATAGAACAGCCGGTCGCAGGCCGGCAATTCGAGGGCGTCGGTGTCGAGATCGAGGGTCAGCGCATGTGCGCCCACGGCGCGCACCTTCGCGGCGCTGGCCGGGCTACGCACCACGCCGGTCACGATATCGCCTGCAGCGACCGCGCGTGCGGCGACACGAACACCCGTGTCGCCGCAGCCGATGATCAGACTATGCGAAGCCAAACCTAGCGGTTCGCGTCGCGCAGTTCGAGGCCGCGACGATAGGCCGAACGCGCTTCCTCTTTTTCGTTGATTTCCTCGAACAACCTGCCGAGCTCAAGCAGCGCATCGGGGCGCGACTGATTCTTCTGGCTGGCCTCGAAATAGCTGCGCGCCCGGCCCCATAGGCGATTGCGCAGGCACAGACGGCCCGCCACGAGCAACAGTTCGGGCTCTTCACCGTACTGCTTGAGCCAGTTCTCCACCGTGGCCAGCTGTGCAGTGCGGTCAGCGCATTCCAGATCGCCGAACAGCAGCGCCAGCGACGCGCTCCACTCGTGCTTGAGCGTGTCGCGAATCACGTCCGCGGCCTGCTCGTCCGCGCCGGCCAGCTTGAGGAGCTTGGCATAGCGCTCGACCATGCCCGGCTTGGAACGCAGCCGTTTGGGCACGCGCTTCCAGGCGGTGGTCAGAGCGATCGCGTCTTTTTGCTGATGGTGGGTGAGATCGTCATTCCAGGCATCCACCGCCAAACGATCGATATTCTCGGTGGGCATCTCGCCGTACTTGTAGAGCGACGGCACCAACGCGCGCAGCTGCTTGTAGTCGCCCACGCTCGCCGACTGCGCCGCGTAGAGCTGAAGCACCTGCGGGTGCGTGGGCTCCATCTGGTAGAGCCGGGCCAGACTGGCCATGGCCTCGGCACTCTGGCCCTGCTGGATCTGCAGCTGGGCCTGGGTCAGCAGCACGGCAAGTTCACTCGCGCCCTTCTTGGACGAGGCCAGCTCCAGAAAACGATCGCGGTCCGAGACATGCCCCTGAAACTGGGCCGCGCGGGCGGCGAGCAGATAATTCAGACCCGGCGCTTCGTGGCGGTCGGCAAGACGACTCAGCTCGGTCTCGGCGCGCGACCAGCGCCCTTCCAGCAACAGCTGCAGACCGTCGTAGAGCGAATGGCGTGCCTTGCGCTCACGGCGTCGGGCGACACGCTCGCGCAGCGAACGCGGCAGCAGCACGCCGGCGACGATGAGCTTCCACAGCCCGATCACGAGCGCGATCGCCACGACCAGCGCGGCCACCGCGAACAGCAGCGAGGTTTCTACTTCCCAGCCGCCGAACGACAGCAGCAGATAGCCCTGCTGGTCGCGAAAGACCAGCGCGATCACGATGCCGAGGATGACGAATAGGCAGAAAGCCAGCAGCGTACGCCGCATCATGCACCGTCCTGGCCGGTCTGCTCACCGGCGCTAGCATCGTTGTCCTGATTGCTCGAGCTGTCGTTGCTGCCCGAAGAGCCGCCGCCACGACGCGACTTGAGCTGTTCGAGCAGAACCAGACTGCGCGAGATATCCGGCGTATCCCAGTCGAGCTTGACGTTGCTCATCTGGTTGAGTCGGTCGCGCATCTGGCTGACCGGTGCGGCATCGCTATCGTAATAATCCGCAAGCCACTCACGCGCGGTTTCCAGGCTCTCGCGATAGTTCTCGGTATCGCGCTCGAGCAGGGCCAGCCGTGCGCTGCGCAGTTCCAGCTGCAGGTTCTGGTTCAAGAAGAACGCCTGATCCGGGGGCAGCAACGCGCGCTGGGTACCGTCCGAGCGGCGGATGGTCATCATTCCGGAGAGCGCGTCGCCCACCGAATTCTTGAAGTGATCCCAGCCTTGGCTGAACTGCGACTGGAACTCGTCGAAGCTCATGCTCGATTCGTCGTCCGCGGCCTTGGCCTGACTCTGCTGATTGTCGTATTCGCTGGGCACGCTCGAATCCAGCGGCAGCTGGGGCACCTGTTCGATAAGGGCCGCAAGCTGCAGCGACAGACCTTCGATATCCGGCGATGGCAGCGCTTGTAGGGCCGCCACTTCGTTGGCGATCTCGCCGCGAATATCGAAAAGGCGCGGGTCGTTCTTGCGCGCGATCGCATCGCTGGCCATTTCCAGCGCACGCGCCGCGCCTTGCGGATCGTCGTAGAGCTGTACGCGCTGGTTGGCGACACGCAGCAGCGATTCGATCTGGTCGAGCTGCAGCCGGCTGGCGCTTTCGTTGCGCGCATCGGCCAGTTCGGCGAGCTGGGTCTGAGTGGCTTCCAGCGACGCCTGCATATCCGACAGGTTCTGGCCCTGCCGGTCGATACGCGAGCCCAGATCGCCCAGATCGGCATCCAGCGACTGCAGTCGCGAATCGAATCGCGAAAGGCGCGGCATGACGATGTCCTGCACGCTCGACTGCACGCTCTTTTCGACCGTGTCCAGGCGCGAATCGGCCGAGGCAAGCCGCTGTTCGCCGCGGTAGAGCAGCCAGCCGGAAATCACCAGCGCGATGAGCGCGATTACCACCGCCACGATGGCAATGATCGGCGGCTTGCCACCGCCGTTGCCGCTGTGCGCGCCACGGGCCGGGCGGTTCGGGGTGCTCGCACCGCTTCCAGTCGGCTTGGCGGCGGCCGTACTCGCTGCGGTCGTCGCCCCGGGATTTGTCGCCGAGGCGCCGGTCTTGCCAGCGCCGGCGGTATTGCCTTTCGCCGCGTTCGACGAACTCGCGTCCGTCTTGGCGCTCCCGCCGGATGTGTTCGCGCCCGATGCGGCTTGTTTCTTGCCGCTCTGGCCAGCCGTCGTTTTATCGGCCGGCTTGCTGGCCGCCGATTTGGACGCGCCGCTGCTGGCACTGGCCGATGTGGAAGCGCTGGCCGCGCTCTTGTTCTGGTCAGCGCCCTTGTTCGAAGGGGCTTCGTTACGCTTTTCTTCACTCATGTGGTGGCGGATTCCCCCGGTAGCCGATAGCCCGTAGCGATGGCTGCTATTGTCGGTCGCCCGTCGATTGCCGCGCAAGCGCGGCCACGATGGCCTCGCCGCTGATGCGTTCGACGATCAACGGCGCATGCTGCCAGTTCAGGCGTTGATCGGCCTGTTTTACCACACGCACGCTTGGCGCCACCAACCGACAGCGTTCCAAAGCGGCCCGCACGTCGACGTAGGCGCGCTTGTTCACGAGATCGCACAGATGCGCCAGCGCCTCGCCGCTGGTCACGATAACCGCATCCGCACGGCGGGCGATCCGCTCCAGGCGCTCGACGCTCGGTGTCAGCCAGCAACGCCGATAGAGCGCGATCTTGTGCACTCGGGCACCGCGTTGGCTAAGCGTGTCGACGAGCAGATCGCGCCCGCCTTCGCCGGAGAGGATGGCAATATCCAGCCCCTCGACACGGGTAAGCGTGTCCATGGCCAGCAGGCCTTCGCTGGTGAAGGCCCCCGCCGGCCGTTCGACCGGGCGCCCGGCCGCGGCTTCCAGCGCCTGGGCGCTGGCATTGCCGACGCCGTACAGGCGACCGGCGGGCGCGAAGCCGGGCATGAGCTGCCAGGCGGCATCGACCGCGTTGGTGCTGGTGGCCAGGACCCGATCGGCGGTCACTGCCTGCATCAGTGCGCGATAGGCCGCTTGGCGATCGGCCGTCGGCTCGATGGCCATCAGCGGCTCGACGATGACCGTCGCCCCCGCCTGTTCCAGCAACCGCGCCCAGGCCGCGCTCTGGTGCACGGCCCGCGTGAGCCAGATCGTCTGGCCGGCCAGCGGCGTACTCATCAACCCAGGTCAGCAAGAATCTTGTCGGCGCCCGCGGCCAGCAGTCGGTCCGCCAGCCGGTGGCCAAGCTCGGCGGCTTCACCGGTCGGGCCGCTGATTTCGTCGCGCACCATCACGCTGCCGTCGGGCTTGCCCACGCAGGCACGCAGGCGCAGTGTCTGGCCATCATGGACCGCATGGGCAGCGATAGGCAGATGACAGCTGCCTTCCAGGCGGGCGTTGACCGCGCGCTCGGCGTCGATCCGGATATGGGTGTATTCGTCGTCCAGGGCCGCGATATGGGCCGCGGTTTCGTCGTCGTCGGCACGAATCTCGATCCCCAGAACGCCCTGACCGATCGCCGGCAGGCTTTGCTCGATCGTCAGTTCGCTGGCAATACGCGAGGCCAGCTCCAGGCGTTCGAGGCCGGCACAGGCCAGCACGATGGCATCGAAGTCGCCGCGATCGAGCTTGGCCAGACGGGTCTGAACGTTGCCCCGCAGGCTCAGAATTTCCAGGTCCGGGCGCAGGTGCTTGATCATCGCCGCACGGCGCAGGCTCGACGTGCCCACGCGCGCGCCGTCGGGCAGCGATTCCAGCGTGTCGTAGTGGTTGGAGACAAACGCATCCAGCGGGCTGCCCGGCGCGAGCACCGTCGGCAGGGCGAAGCCCGGCGGCAGTTCGGCCGGCACGTCTTTCATGGAGTGCACCGCCATATCTGCTTCGCCGGCCGCGATCGCCGCTTCGAGTTCCTTGAGAAACAGCCCCTTGCCGCCGATTTCGGCCAGCGGCCGGTCGAGTACGCGATCGCCCTCGGTGCGAATGGGCAGCAGCACCACGTCGACTTCGGGCAGCGCGGTCTGCAGGCGCACCTGGACGTGTTCGGCCTGCCACATCGCGAGCTGGGACTGACGGGTGGCAATACGCAGGGTCTTGGACATGAACAAAAGCCTTATTGGAGACGACACGTCGCGCGGTCGTGAAAATCGTGGATTCTACCGCTCGATCAAGGCCCGTACCTCGGCCAGCCGGCGACGGCTGACTGGAACCGGGTCGCGCACATGGCGCAGGGTCAGGGTGGCCCCGTCTTCGCCGTCCAGGCGCAGGCCGGTGATATGGCGTTTGGCCACCAGCGCCTTGCGATGTACGCGAACGAAGGCCGCGCCCAGCGCCTGTTCCAGGGCGAGCAGGGATTGCTCGATGAGCAGTTCGCCCTGCATATGATAGACGGTGGTGTATTTCTGGTCGGCCCAGAAATAGAGGATATCGCTCGCCGCCACCCGTTCGATGCCGTCGCGGGTACGCGCACTGACATAGGTGGGGCCGTCGCCGGTGACTACGCCGTCCAGGGCGGCCAGCTGGGCACGGCTGGGCTGGCGTGCGCGCGCCAGGGCTGCCGCGAGGTCGTCGCGACGCACCGGTTTAAGCAGATAGCCGGCCGCGTGATTATTGTGTGCCGAAAGCGCGTGCTCGCTGTGCGCGGTCACGAAGATGACCGCTGGCGGTACGTCCGCCTCGGCAAGCTCACGTGCAACCTGGAGCCCGTCCATGCCCGGCATATGCACATCGAGCAGAACGGTATCGGCAGCCGTTTCGTTGACACAGTGGACCGCGCTGCTGCCGTCCCCGGCCTCACCGACGACGTCGTAGCCGGGAAAGGCATCGATCATCCGGCGCAGGCGTTCGCGGGCCAGCGGTTCGTCGTCGACGATCACGATTCGCATATCGTTCCTGTCATCGCTGTTCGCTAATGTTCAGCCATCTGCGGCACGACCATCACCACCGTGAAGCGGTCCCGCTGCTCGTCTACCCGCAGTACGGCCGCATCACCGTATCGCAACGCCAGCCGATTGCGAATATTGGCGATCGCCTGGCGGTTGCCCGGCACGGTGGCGGTATCCGTACAGATCGGGTTCGACACCTCGACCACAAGCGTGTTGCCCTTGCGCTGCGCGGTGATTGCTACCGTACCGCCGGCGGGCAGTCGCGCCACGCCGTGACCGATCGCATTTTCCACCAGCGGCTGGAGCGACAGCGCCGGCAGCCGGCAACCACGGGCCGCCGGCGCGATGTCGATTTCCATATGCAGACGCTCGCCCAGGCGCAGCGACTCGATCCCCACATAGGCGTTCACCAGAGTCATCTCCTCGGCCAGACTGACATCGGCCGGCCCCTGTTCCGACAGCCGGGCGCGCAACAGCAACGCCAGATCTTCAAGCGCGGTTTCGGCATCGCCCGGGCGCACCGCGATCAGCGCCGCCACGCTGTTGAGGCTGTTGAACAGAAAATGCGGCTCGATACGGGCCTGCAGGGCCTCGAGCCGGGCGCGCACCTCGGCCTGGGCCTGGGTCTGCCAGGCCGATCGCAGCCAGAAATAACGCAGTGCGAGCGCCGACACGACCGCGCAGATACCCACGCTCCGGGCCAGAAAGCCGTCGTGGGAGGCGTCTTCGAGCAACAGGGCAAAGCCCGAATAGCGCCCTGCCACATAGGTGATCTCGGTGATCGACAGCGTAACGAGCAATAAAACCAGATAGGCCAGCAGGGCCATGCCGCGAGCCGACATGCCGCTGGCATAGCGCTTGATCAGGCACAGGGCGGCCGCGCTGCATACGCCGATCCACTGCATATACACCGACAGCAGCAGAAAACGTCGCGGCAGTTCGTCGCTGAGCGAGCCGCCCAGCGCAAGCACGATCGCGACCGCCTCGCAGACCACCAGCACGCGAAGCACGCGGGCGCCGGTACAGAAATCGGGCAGAAATTCGACGTTTTCGCGCGCGCTCGTCATTGAAAAGGCTCGAATCGACAAACCACAGCATTGCGCAGCTGGCCTGCGACAACAAGCCGGCAAAAGGCGCGACACCCCCGAGCCGGCATACGGCATTGCTATACTCGCGCGCCGAACGCGATGCGAGGCGTCGCGACCATCGATGCAGCAACGAGCCAAGCGCATGAGCAATACCCGCAGCGACAACGCCGGCCATCAGACCTGGGGCGGGCGTTTTTCGGAAAGCCCGGATGCCCGGGTGGCCGCGTTTACCGAGTCCGTTTCCTTCGATGCCCGCCTGGCCGGCCACGATATTCGCGGCTCGATCGCCCATGCGCGCATGCTCTCGAAAGTCGGTGTGCTCACCGACAGCGAGTTCGAAGAGATCGAAGCCGGCCTGCGCGCCATCGAGGCCCGGATCGCCGCCGGCGATTTCGCCTGGGACCCGGCCCTTGAAGACGTGCATATGAACATCGAAGCGCGGCTGACCGAGGATATCGGCGCGCTCGGCAAGAAACTGCACACCGGGCGCAGCCGCAACGACCAGATCGCCACCGACATCCGGCTATGGCTGCGCGATGCCATCGATGCGCTCGTCGCCGAGCTCGAACGCCTGCGCGCAGCACTCGTCGGCGTGGCCGAGCGCGAGGCCGATACCATCATGCCCGGCTTCACGCATATGCAGGTCGCCCAGCCGGTAACGTTCGGCCACCACATGCTGGCCTGGGAAGCGATGCTGGCGCGCGACACCGAGCGCCTGCGCGATATCCGCAAACGCGTCAACCGCCTGCCGCTGGGCGCCGCCGCTCTGGCCGGCACCACCTTTCCGATCGATCGCGAAATGGTCGCGGCCGAGCTGGGTTTCGACAGCGTGATCGACAATTCGCTGGACGCCGTCTCCGATCGCGATTTCGCGATCGAGTTCGTCTCGGCGGCGGCGCTTACGATGACGCATCTGTCGCGCCATTCCGAAGAGCTGATCCTGTGGATGAGCCCGGCGTTCGGCTTCGTCGATCTGCCGGATCGCTACTGCACCGGCAGCTCGATCATGCCGCAGAAGAAAAACCCGGACGTGGCCGAACTGGTGCGCGGCAAGACCGCACGCGTGAACGGCCACCTGGTGAGCCTGCTCACGCTCATGAAGGGTCAACCGCTGGCCTATAACCGCGACAACCAGGAAGACAAGGAACCAATCTTCGACGTGGTCGATACGGTCATGAACAGCGTGGCCCTGTATGCCGACATGATGCCGCATGTCACCGTCCACGCCGATGTATGCCGCGAAGCCGCGCGCAAGGGCTTTTCGACTGCAACCGATCTGGCGGACTATCTCGTACGACAGGGTGTGGCCTTTCGCGACGCGCATGAAATCGTGGGCAAGAGCGTGCAGCACGCCATTGGCGCCGACTGCGACCTGGCCGATCTCGACCTGGCCACGCTGCGCGGGTTTTCCCAGGCGATCGGCGAGGACGTCTACGAAGTGCTCACGCTGGAAGGCTCGGTGGCCGCACGCGACCATATCGGCGGCACCGCGCCGGCCCAGGTTCGCGCGGCGGCTGCACGGGCAGGCGCCGCCCTGCCGAAACGGAACCCGTAGCCGCTGACTACGGTCTTAATTTCAACGCCATATACAACAGGATAATCATGTCACGTCGTCTTTATTTCCTGGTCCCGGATATCGATACGGCCCATACGGTGGTCGACCAGCTCAAGCAGAACGAGGTCGCCGAAGACGACATGTCGGTGGTGGCCCGTGACAGCGTGCAGACGAGCGACCTGCCCCAGGCCGACGTCACCGAAACCTCCGATCTGGTCGGCTCGGCCGAGCGCGGTGCGGCCGCGGGCGGGGTGACCGGCGTGGTGGCAGGACTCGCCGCCGTGGCCTTCCCGCCGGCAGGGCTGGCGATCGGTGGCGGTTTGGTCGCGGCCACGGGGCTGGCCGGCGCCGGCTTTGGCGCCTGGGCGTCGAGCATGATCGGCATTCGCCACGACAATTCGCAGATCGAAACCTATGAAAAGGCGCTGGAAAACGGCCAGGTGCTGTTCATGGTCGACGTGGCCGCCGAGCGCGTGAACGAAATCGAACGCGTTATTCAGCAGGCCGCGCCGAGCGCGAAAATCGAAGGCACCGACGCCCAGGGCGACAACGCCGACTGATACCGGCGTCGCCCCGCTCGAACCCGACAAGGCCGGCAATCATCGCCGGCCTTTTTCTTGGCCGCTAATTTCGCGGCCGCTGACTGCGGACTTTTGTCGTCGTTAGCGACGACAACCATCCGCCCATGAACACCAATAAACGCGAGCGGAAAACGTTCGCGAAAATCGCCTAGCTACAAGGCCGCGGACTGCTTGCAGCGCCTGCCCTGCAGCAGGTCCACGCCGCTATCCTGTTTGCGTTTATTCGCGTTCCTTGGCGGCCCCTATCTCGTCTTGGCGCGCTCAGTGGTCGAACAGATCGCGGCGGGCGCGGTAGAGCGCGGAGATGTCTTCGTCGCCGTAGCCCTGTTCGATGAGTTTTTCGTACTCGGCACGGGTCTGCGCCGACAGCGGCAGTTCGCCGCCGTTGAGCTCGGCCATATGCAGGCAGATGCCGAGATCCTTGTGGTGATGCTTCATCTTGAAGCCGGGGTCGAAGATATCCTTCACCATCGTCTTGCCGCGATGATTGACGAACCAGTTGCCGGCCGCACCGGAGCCGACCACGTCCACGACCTTTTCCAGCGGCAGATCGAGCGCGGCCGCAAAGCGCATGCCTTCGCAAACCGCCTGATTGATGCCCGCGCACAGAATCTGGTTGACCGCCTTGGTCGCCTGGCCCGTGCCCACGTCGCCCATATGGGTGACGCTCTTGCCCATGGCGTCGAGCACCGGCCGCGCCCGCTCGAACACGGCCTCGTCGCCGCCGGCCATGATCGACAGCGTGCCGTTCTTGGCGCCTTCGGTGCCGCCGGAAACCGGCGCGTCCACGAAGCCCGCCCCTTTTTCGGCCACGCGCCGTGCCGCTTCGCGGGCGGTATCGCTGGCAATGGTCGAACAGTCGATCACGATATGTTGATCGTTCAGGCCGGGCAGCAGCGCGTCGACCATGGCCAGCACGTCATCGTCGGCGCTGACACAGATGACGATCGCCTCGGCCTCGGCCGCGATGTCGCCCGCCTCGGCAACCGCTTTCACGCCGTATTCGCGCGCAAACGCCTCGGCCTTTTCGTGCGTGCGGTTGTAAACCGAGCTCAGCAGGCCGGCCGCCTGCAGGTTGGCGGCCATGCCGTGGCCCATGCCGCCCAGGCCGATGAATGCAGTTTTCATAGCGAACGTATGTCGAGAAACCAAGCCTCGATGATAAGGTTTGAGTCCTCTGTGGCCAATCCCGTACTGCAATGACGTTTTCGCGGCGCACGAAAGGCGCTATAGGCGCGCTGTGTGTGCTTGCCGTGCTGCTGGCGGCTGCGCTCGTGTGGCTGCCGTCCATCGTGGTGCGCCAGCTGACGCTGCATTACCTCGACCAGGCCGGCATGACCGCCACGATCGGCGATGTCGACGTCAATCTGTTCACCGGCAGCGTGGTCTACGAAAACGCCCAGGCCAGCGCGGCAGAGGGTGAACAGATTGCTGTCGGCCGGCTCGCGCTCACGCTGGAATACGCGCCGCTGCTGTCCAAACGGCTGGTACTCACCCGCCTGGCCATCGCCGACAGCGCCATCGACATTCGTCGCGACGCCGACAATACGCTGCGCGTGGGCGGCTACCCGCTCGTGGCCAGCGCGAACTCGGGTCAATCGCTGAGCTGGGGCATTGCGGTCAAACAACTGGCGCTGGCCGGTATCCGGCTGCACTACGTCCAGCCTGCCCAGGGCGAACAGCCGGCCATCGATCGAGAACTCGTGCTCAACGATTCCAGTGCTCGCGACGTGGTGAGCTGGGAGCAGACCAACGACGTACCGATGCAGGCCGACATGAGCATCGGCGAGGGACGCATCCGCCTGTCCGGAAAGGTCACGCCGTTTGGTGACCGTATTGCCGGGCATTTCGAACTGGCCACCCAGCGCTTCGAGCTGGCACTGATCGACCCGCTCGCCACGGGCGGCGTGCTGCGCGAAATGAGAGGCCTCGTCGACAGCGATCAGCGCATCGATTTCGAGTACGACGCCGACAACGCCCTGGACATCACCATCGCCGGGCAGTCAACGGGCCACGGCGCCACGCTTGCCCTGGACAACGGCACGCGCATGCGCGCCAGCCAGCTCGCCTGGCAGGGCAATATCCAGCTTGCGCTGCTGCGCGCCGCAGGACAGCCGGCCACCATCGCAAGCGATGGAGAGATCGACGCAAAGGGATTCAGCGTCGAAAACGGCGACCGCTTGAAGCTCACCCAGGATACGGCTCATTGGCAGGGCAAGACACAGCTGACGCTCGCAGCCGAGGCCACGCAACTCGATCTGGACGGTCAATACCGGTCCGCCGCGCCACAGCTGAAATCGGGCAGCACCACGGTCGCGGCTGCGCAGCTGGATTGGACCGGGCAATTCGCCGGCGAGTTCGGCGCCAGCGCCAGCAAGCTCGGCATCGACGGCCCGATCGAAGCCGCAAGCCCACGGGTGTCGAGCTCGACGCTTCAGGCGAGAACGCCGCGGCTGAACTGGCAGGGCCATATCGAAACGGCCCTTGGCGATTCCATGCAGGTCACGACCGACGGCCGCCTGGCCACGCAGGCGGTATCGATTGACGACGACGATCTTCAAGCCAAGACCCAGGCGCTGGACTGGCGAGGCACGCTGCGCGTGGCCGGGGCCAACGATATCGACAGCGACGGGCGACTGCGCAGCGATCGTATTGCCCTGTCCTCGCCGGGCGCCCTGGACATGGTGCTCACCGCCGTCGATTGGCAGGGCAATATCGACGTCGATACGGCCGCGACCACGCGGATACGCAGCAACGGCGCGCTCGACGCCTCGGCATGGACATTCGACGTGCCGGACACGGCGCTGTTCGAAACCGACGACCTGAACTGGCGCGGACAGACCGATTTCGATATCGGCCGGCTGTTCGCACGCAGCGCCAAGGGTCGTGTGATCGCCAAACACGCACGCCTGGACCTGCCCGGCCAGCCCATCGCACTGCGTGCCGATCGGATCGTCTACAACGGTGCCTACAGCGAGCGCCCGGCCGGCGGGCAGCTCAAGCTGAATATGGACGGCGACATGGTCGCCCAGAATTTCGCCATCCAGAACACCAGGCTCGGCGCCGCCTGGCTGTCATCGCGCGACACCGAACTGTTTCGCCTGGTGGTGGACGGGGTCGATGACATCGCCTTCAACAGCCTCAACGCCAAGGGCGTGCGCGTACTCGACGATACCGATTCGCGCGTGGCCGTACTGCAGGCCATCTCGGCGAGCGCGCGCGATTTCCGCCTGACCGACCTGGCCCATTATCACCTGGGCGAACTCGATATCGACGAAGCCAATATCCATATCCGTCGCGATGACAACGGCATGGGCGTGATGGCGCTTTATTTCGGCGGCGACGATGAAACCGCCAACGCCGCGCAGGCCGGCAGCGGTTCGTCCGGCGTGGCGTCGACCTACAAGATCGATCATCTCTCGCTGACCGGCCCGCAGATCGTGTTCAACGATATCTCCGTTACGCCGAACGTATCGCTCCGGGGCTCGTCGCTGGTGTTGAACGTCGACGGGCTGGATACCGGCCATCCTGAACGCGACGCGCGTTTCGACCTGGCCCTGGACGTGGGCGAGTACGGCCATCTCGACAGCCGCGGCAGCATCGCGCCGCTGGCCGACGGCGGCCTGAACATGGATGTGGATGCCTGGCTGCGTTCGCTCGCGCTTGCGCCGTTGTCGGGTTATCTCAATGCCGCGATGAACCGACGGATCGCAAAGGGGGTGGCCGACGGCACGCTCAACCTCGCCGCCCAGGGCGGCCAGCTCAACGGCAACCTCGATACCACGCTGTCGAACTTTCGCCTGGTCGACACGCCCAACCAGGAAACCGAAATCATCCTCGGCATATCCATGGACAGTGCGCTGGCGCTGATGCGCGGCCAGAGCGACACCATCCAGTTCCAGACCGCGATCCTGGGCGATGTCACCAACCCCTACTTCTCGATTCGCAATTTGGTACGCGAAGCCGTGCTGGCCGGGCTGCGCACCGCGGTGATGAGCGATTACTCCCCGGTCGGCCTGCTCAACAAGGCCAAGAACGCCGTACTCAGCCTGGGCCGGTCGCTGGCCTCTGAGCCGGTGTTCTTTGTAGCCGACAAGGAATATATCCGCCCCGATGACCGCCCCTATCTGGGCCGCATCGCACAGCAGATGAGCCGCAAACCCGGCCTGCGCCTGACCATCCAGGGCCATGCAACGGCCCAGGACGCCGAAGCGATGGCGCCCGACGGCGAAGCCAGGATAACCGTCGACAACGAGGCCGAGCTCAGACGCCTTGCAAAGCGCCGGGCGAAGTCGGTGCGCGATTATCTCGCCGCCCGCGATGCGCCGCCGGCACATATCGAGCTGGCCGCGCCGGTGATCGATCGCGACGGCGACGCACGTCCGCGTGCGACCCTGTCGATCACCGGCAAGTAAGGCGGGGCTAGGGGCTGTTAACGCTAACGCCGATCGTCGCGTTGCCTTCCAGAAATTCGCCATGCAAGGCGCGAGGAGAGAGGTTTGGTGAGCCAAATGAACGACGAGCAACGCGGCATGGTGGATTTCTGGACGCAACCCGTCGGGCCGCGGGCCTCTGCGTCATTATCCACGGTGCGCGATCCAACACTGCAGATCGCGCATTGTCTTGCGCAAAAATGGGCCGCGGCGCGGCGAATTCGTTAGCGTTAATAGCCCCTACGATTCGACCAGGTAGGTATAGCCGGCCAGCCCGGCTTCCAGCAGCGCTTCGGTTTCGCGCTTGAGCCGGCCGCCGAGCCCGGAGGCGGCGAGTTTTCGCCGATAGGCAGCGCGCAGGTCGTCGGGTTCGAAATGCACGTAGCGCAGCAGTTCGTCGGTGCGATCGCCCTGCTCCGCGTCGGCCAGGCGCCAACCGCGCTCGCTGGCATCGACTTCGACATTGACCACGTCGGTATCGCCGAACAGATTGTGCATGTCGCCGAGGTTTTCCTGATAGGCGCCGACCATGAAGATACCCAGCCGGTAGGCCTCGCCGTCGCGCAGCCCGTGTAACGGCAGCGTGCTGTCGACGCCGTTTTCGTCCACGTAGCGATCCAGCCGGCCGTCGGAGTCGCAGGTCAGATCGCAAAGCCGCGCCCGTTCGTCCGGGCGTTCGTTCAGACGCGCCAGCGGCATGACCGGAAAGATCTGGTCCAGCGCCCACACGTCGGGCACCGACTGGAACACCGAGAAGTTGACGAAATACTTGGCCGCCAGCTTTTCCTGGGCCGCGGTGATCGCGGCGCGTTCGTCGTCGTTGTCGCCGGCATGGGCAGCAACCGCGCGATAGATCGACACCGCTTCGGCCTCGGCGGCCGCACGTTCCTTGAGGCCGATATCGCCGGCCAAGAACCGCGCCTGGACATCCGCCAGGCCGCGTTCGGCGCGATCGAGCGTGGCGCCCGGCGACAGCTCGGTGGTCAAGTCCGCGGCAGCCGGCGTGCTGGCCAACTCGCTGTCGATGACCTGGGTGAGCAGCACGGCATGATGGGCGGTCAAAGCCCGGCCGGATTCGCTGATCACGTCCGGCATGGGCAGGTCGAATGCACGACATACCTTCGCCAGCGCGCCGATCACGGCATCGGCATAGTCGGGCACGCCATAGTTCATGGAACAGAACGAACGCGCGCCCCGGCCTTCGTAGTCGACCGCCAGGCCGCCGCCCACGTCTACGCAGGCAAGCGGCGCGCCCAGCGCGCGCAGCCCCCGATACAGATGCGCGGTTTCGTCCATGGCCCGCGACAGCGCACCGTGATCGGCCACCTGCGAACCCACATGCACGTGCAGCATGCGTACACAGTCGGCGTAGCCGAGCTGTTGCAGCCGCTCGACGGCTTCGACCACCTGGGTGGCAGTCAGGCCGAACTTGGATTTCTCGCCGCCGGTGTTCTGCCAGTGACCGGCGGCGACGCTCGCCAGACGCACGCGCAGGCCGATGTTGGGCCGCAGGCCCAGCTCTTCGGCGATTTCGGCTATGGGCACCAGCTCGGAAGGCTTTTCCACCACGATATAGACACAATGGCCAAGCTGCTGGCCGATCATGGCCAGGCGCAGGAAGGCGCTGTCCTTGTAACCGTTGCATACGATCACGCTGCCCGGCGCGGCCAGGGCGAGCACAGCCATCAGCTCCGGCTTGCTGCCTGCCTCCAGGCCGGCGCGTTCGCCGCCCGCAGCGACCAGCCCCTCGACCACCGCGCGCTGCTGATTGACCTTGACCGGATAGACCACGGTATAGCGGCCCGCATAGTCGTGGCGTTCGCGCGCGCCTTCAAAGGCATCGCAAAGCCGGGTGATGCGATCGCCCAAAATATCGGTGAATCGCGCCAGCACCGGCAGGCGCAGGCCGGCGCGCTGGATCTCGTCGGTGAGCGCATCCAGATCGATGGCCGGCCCGTTTCGGCGCGGCGTGACGGTGACCGCACCGCGCTCGTTGATATCGAAATAGCCCTCGCCCCAGGTGGCAACGCGATACAGGGCACGGGCATCGTCGATCTGCCAGTCGTGGGCAGGCCGCGGGTTGGTATTGGATCGGGACATGAACATTCGTGTTGCGTGGCTGGCTTATACTGCGAGCCAATCTGGTTCGACGGATGCGCAAACGCGCACAGCAAGGAAAACGCATGGTACTCGACGACAACTGGTATACCGAAGCAAGCCACGACCTGGGGCTGGGCTTTTCACTGCGGATCAAGTCGAAACTGCATGAAGAACAGTCGGAATATCAGACCATCGCCGTCTATGAAACGGAAACCTTCGGCCGCCTGCTCACCATCGACGGCCTGGTGATGCTCACCGACCGCGACAACTTCGTCTACCACGAGATGATGACCCACCCGGCGCTGTTCGCCCATGGCGCGGCCAAGAACGTGGTGATCATCGGCGGCGGCGACTGCGGCACGCTGCGCGAAGTGCTCAAGCACGACAGCGTGGACCACGCCACCCAGATCGAGATCGACGAGCGCGTCACCCGTATCGCCGAAGAGTATTTCCCGGCCCTGTGCGATTCCAACGACGACCCCCGTGCCACGCTTGCCTTCGAGGACGGCGTGGCCTGGATGAAAAACGCGCCGGATGCCAGCGTCGACCTGATCATCATCGACAGCACCGACCCGATCGGCCCGGCCGAGGGGCTGTTCAACGAAGCCTTCTACAAGCAATGCCATCGCGTACTCGGCAACGGCGGCCTGCTGGTACAGCAGAGCGAATCGCCGCTGGTGCACAGCGAACTCATCGGCGAGATGCACGGCGGCCTGCGGGCGGCCGGCTTTGCCGATACCCATCTGCTGAGTTTTCCGCAGCCGAGCTACCCCACCGGCTGGTGGTCGGCCACGCTGGCGGTGCGTGATACGCGCAGCCTGTATGCGCCGCAGGGCGGGCTCGATTTTCAGACGTTCTACTACACGCCCGCCATGCACAATGCCGCGTTCGCACAACCCGCCTTCATGGCCCGTATCCTGGCCGACTGACCACCGCCGTGGCGCCGGTGATCACACCGGCGCCACGCGCCGGACACATCAGTCGGAGGCGCTGTTGAGCGCCTTTTCGAACGCGTCCGAAGCATAGAACGCCGCCAGGCGACGGCGTACCAGATCCTCGAGCAGGCCGCTTTCGGCCAGCCCCTCGATCACCAGTGGCGCCAGCGTTTCGGCTTCCTGTCGCAGCAGATCGCGATCGACGCCGACATCGCCAAGCACATCGGTGAGCTTGCGCTTGCCGTTGCGTTCGAAATACGACACCACGGCCGCGTCGACCAGCTCGCCGACATACTGGGTCTCGCGCAGTTCCTGCCAGATGCGCAGGCCGTAATCGACCAGCTTCTGGAGTTCGTCGCTGTCGACCACTTCTTCGATCGACAGCTTCTTGTCGTGGATCTCGGCCCAGATTTCGGAGGCGATCGCACGAATCCGTTCTTCGTCCAGGGATTCGATCAGCATTTCCTGGCTGCGTGCCAGCGTCTTCGCGGTATTGTTCTCGATATAGGCCCGTACCCGTTTTTCGACCTGGGCTTCGAGCCCCGGCATGCGCTTGCTCAGGGCGCTGCTGGAGCCCTTGAGCAGCGACGAAACGCCCGGGATCGAATTGATCGCGCCGGTATCCGAAAAGATGTAGTCCTTGATGCCCTGATAGAGCACATCCGAAGCCAGCGCGGTATAGACCGGACTGTCTAGAAGCCGCGTGATCAGGCGCGCACGCAGCGCTTCCAGTTCGACGAACAGCGACACCCCGTCGTCGAACAGGGACTCGTCGATGACGTCCTGCACCCGCGTGTTCTTGTTGACGTCGTGGCAGATCAGATCGTTGGCAATGCCGCCGATCACGCCGGCCAGATCGTCGGGCAGCGACATATCCAGGGCCAGCCGCTCGGCCGCGCCGCGCACGGTATCCACCGATACCAGCGTTTCCAGCGTCGTCTGGTCGGCCCATTTCCAGACCGCGTCGACCTCGTCCTGCAGGCGCTGGGTAGCGCCCTTGCCGCGCCATTGCTCGAGTTCGAACGCCACATGGGCTTCGAAGATCGCCTCGCCGGCCGAATTCATCTTTTGCGACTGTGTCATGCGTCAATGAAACGATTGAGTGGTGCCGCGAGCTTACGCGCTAAAGCCGTTCCGGGCGAGCGATTGACCTTGGGCAGCTCTGGGCAACCTCTCGCGGGTCGCGTTCGAGTGCTCGCGCACGGTACGGCAAGGCGTCCAGGCTTTGCGGTCGGGTCAGCCGCCTGGCAACGCGGACGCGGCGTCTGTGCGGCCGCCCCCCTTGCGGGCCGTCGGCCCGAGCGCGACAGGTTTTGCAGGTGTTTCTTAGGTATAAGCCCGTATTGAGCGGGCTCGGCCGGGCGCTTAACTTGGCCAGACTGTTTTCAAGGTCATCCGCAAGGACCACGCAATGAACGAAGATCAATTCGAAGGCAAATGGGATCGCATGAAAGGCAAGGTGCGTGAGCACTGGGGCCGCCTCACCGACGACGATGTCGAAGAGGTTCAGGGCAAGCGCCAGAACATGCTTGCCAAGATCCAGGAGAAATACGGCGATACCAAGGAAGCCGCCGAAGAAAAGCTCGCCGAGTTCGAACGCAAGTTCTAGTTCACTACCGGCGCCCGCACGGGCGCCGGGTCCTTTACTCAATCCGGAGGCAACGATGCGACACGACGATTACATAACGCGTACGAGCCGCCCCGAACCGCGCTTTCTGCGTCGGGATCCGGTTGTGCATGCCGATACCGAAAACCGGTGGCAGGGTCCGCTGGACGAGGTGGCGCTGTCGAACTTTGAACGCGATGGGTTTCTCTGGTTCAAAGGCTTTTTCTCCCAGGAGCGCATGACGCCGTTTTTCGACGAGCTCGAACAGATGAGCAACGACGACCAGCTGCTCAAGCAGGACGGCGTGATTCGCGATCCCAAGTCCGGCGCCATTCGCTCGGTTTTCGACATGCATCGCATTTCCGAGCGTTTCGCCGAGCTCACGCGCGATCCGCGCATTCTGGGCATGGTGCGCCAGCTGCTGGGCGGCGATGTGTATATCCACCAGTCACGTATCAACGACAAATACGGCTTTCAGGGCGCCGGGTTCGACTGGCATTCCGATTTCGAAACCTGGCACGCCGAAGACGGTATGCCGCGCATGCGCGCAATCAGCGCATCGATCATGCTCACCGACAATAACGAGTTCAACGGCCCGCTGATGCTCATTCCGGGCTCGCATCACCAGTTCGTGCCGTGCGTGGGCCAAACCCCGGACGACAACTGGAAGAGCTCGCTCAAGGCACAGGAAGCCGGCGTGCCCAGCCAGCAAAACCTGCAGGCGCTGGTTAACCGGGGCGGCATCCAGGCGCCCAAGGGGCCGGCCGGCTCGTTGCTGCTGTTCGAATGCAACGTGCTGCATGCCTCGAACTCGAATATGTCGCCCTGGCCACGCTCGAACCTGTTCTTCGTTTACAACAGCGTGGAAAACGCGCTCGAGCAGCCGTTCGCGGCCGACAAGCCACGACCATCGTTCCTGGCGAACCGCGACCAACCCCGAGCGCTGGATATGCACGATCCCTATCGGGATGTTCGATTCGCCAAGTCGGCCTGACCTATGCAAGTGTACGAACAGCGCGGTGAGTGAATCACCGCGCTTTTTCGTTGAGGTAACCCAGCCAAGGAGATCAACATGGCTAAACAATGGATCGTCGTCAGCGACGCGGCACGTGCCCGAGTCTTCGCCCGCGACGGTGCCGGCAGCGGCCTGACGCTGCTCGATACCCTGACCCACAGCGAAAGCGAGGCCCACGAGGGCGACCTGCGCACCGGCGGCAAGGGCGACGTGCACGACAGCGGCGGCTCGAGCGTACATCAGCCCGACCCTCAGACCACGACCTCCGAAAAGCATGCCGACATCTTTGCCAAGGAGGTGGTCGAGCACCTCAAGAGCGGGCTCAACGACAGTAAGTACGAACAACTGATCGTGGTCGCCGATCCATCGTTTTTAGGCCGCCTGCGCGACAAGATGGATGGCCCGCTGGAAAAAGCGGTAGCCGAAACCATCGACAAGAACTGGGCCCAGCACGATGCCGATCAGATCGAAAAACAGCTGGCACGAAAGCTGTAGCGGGCGATCAACAATATTTAATTGCTGAATACATTTTTCCGGCATACTGGCGTACACGCGTGGCGCCGGTATGTATCAGCGTATTAAAAAGCGCAGGGCGACTCTGGCAACGTCGTTCGAGTCACGCGGATGCTTCAAAAATCAAGGAGAAAACCATGCTGGGTTGGGCAATTACTTTTTTCATCGTCGCAATCGTGGCGGCGCTGTTCGGCTTTGGCGGCATCGCCTCGGGTGCGGCCGGCATCGCCAAGATCCTTTTCTTCATCTTCCTGGTGCTGTTCGTGATCGCACTGGTATCCAACGCGGTGCGCGGACGCGGGCCGAAGATATAGCGCCTGTCGCCACCAGGCGAACCCAAGGTTGGGGCGCCGTCAGGTTCTGACGGCGCCGAATCAGGCGGTGTTCAGCTTTCGGGAATCTCCACGAGATGCCCGGCCGAAAGCCAGATGCGCACCAGATGCGGCAGGGATTCGGCATTGAGCTTTTGCATTATGTGTACGCGATGCGTTTCCACCGTGCGCGCGCTGATGCCCAGCTGGCCCGCAACCTGCTTATTGGCCAGACCATCGACGATCATGGCCATCACCTGTTTTTCTCGCGGCGTGAGCAGTTCGATGAGGGCCGCATGCTGGCGGGCTTCGCGCAGCGCAAGATCGTCGGCGTCGGTGGCTTTGGCAAGCTGCTGAACGCGCTTGAGCATTGCCTCCGGCGAAAACGGCTTCTCCACGAAATCCACTGCGCCGAGACGCATCGCCGCAACCGCATGCTCGATATCGCCGTAGGCGCTCATCATGATCACGCTCACGGCCGCGTTCTTTGCCACCAGCTCTTTTTGCAGAGCGAGACCGTCCATATCCTTGAGGCGCAGATCGATGAGCGCGCAGCCGCGATCGGGCGCGCGCACGTTAAGAAAGGCTTCGGCGCTGGAATAGCACTCGACCTGGTAACCGGCATCGCCCAGAAGACCTTTCAGCGATTCACGGATCGCTGGATCATCGTCCACGATATGTATGACAAACGGCACCTTGCCCCCATTTTCGGTAAACGTTGCGACTTCTGTCGGCGACGATCTTTTTAATGTATTGAGCCTATTTTGACAAGATAAAGCAGCCGATAAGCATTCAGACCAGCTATTCCCCCGCTTTAACGGAATGACGCCATGAACGAAGATGAGTCGGAAACTCTTGACCCCGGGCAGCCACAAACGCTGGCGGCTGCACAGGCTCGCATTGCCGAGCTCGAGCGACAGCTTCAAGACCAGCAGAACCGGCACTCGGAGATCGAAGCCAACGAGCGCTGCTTTCGCGAACTCGCCGAGCACATCCGGGAAGTCATCTGGATGACCGACGAAACCGGCGAGCAGCTGGTCTATGTCTGCCCGGCCTACGAAAAGATCTGGGGCCAGAACTGCCAAGACCTCTACGACGACCCGAGCAAACGTCTGGCGCGTGTACACGAAGAAGATAAAGCGCGCGTCCTCGAGGCATTCGAACGCCAGGCCCATACCGGCGACTACGACGAGATCTATCGCATCGAACGGCCCGACGGCGAACTGCGCTGGATCCGAGATCGGGCGTTTCCGGTGGAAAACAAAGACGGCCAGGTTTATCGACTCGCCGGGCTGGCACTCGATATCACCGACCGCATCGAGTTCAACGACCGTATTTCCAACCTTCAGTACGACATCAACAGCCAGGATCGCATGAGCGTGTTCGCCACGCTGGGCACCGGCCTGGCCCACGACCTGAGCCAGCCACTGACCGCGGCACGCAACTTCATCGCCCGGGCACGCATGGGCTTTACCTCGAACGCAGACGACACGCGCCAGACGCTCGAACGCGCCGACGCCGAAATCTCGCGTGCAGTGGCCATCATCCATCACCTTCGCGACTTCGCCCGCCAGGGCCGGCCGACGCGCGTCTATCAGACCCTGGGGCCGATCATCGACGACGTGCACCAGATCCTCGATCCGGCGCTGCGGGCGAACGACATTCGCTACGAAGGGCCATGCTCCGATTCGCTGCGCGATCTGGAGCTGCCGGTGGATGCCGTGTTCGTCCAGCAGATATTACGCAACCTGCTCAGCAACTCGATCGATGCGTTCGACGAGGCATCGGAAAAGACCAAGACTCTGAGCATCGACGTTGTGAGCAACAACGACGAGTATGTCGATATCCAGATCAGCGACAACGGGCCGGGCGTTGACGATTCGATCGAAGTATTCGAACCCTTCAAGACCACCAAATCCGAAGGCGTCGGCCTGGGCCTGGCGGTCAGCCGCACGCTGGCGCGAAGCCACGGCGGCGATCTCGTGCTTGCCTCGCGCGGGGGTGGCGCGGCCAACGGCGACGACAACGGGCCGCATACCGTATTTACGTTGCGCCTGCCGCGGCACGGTTAATCCCGCACCCGAACAGCTGACTGCGTCAGCTGTTTTCAACGCCATCGAGAAAGAAACGCCGCCGCGTCTGCGGCGTTTCTTGCGACGGCTTCACGAGCGTGGGCCGCGGCGCGGCGATTGGCATGCGTGTGAAAAGGTCCTAGCGCGGCGGGTGCATGATGCGCATGATCACCGCCACGCCAAGGCCCCAGCAACCGTTGAGCGCCAGACCCACGCCCACGCGCGCCATGCTCAGGCCGTCGAAAATCTCGGTCATGGTCTGGCCCTTGAGCCACTGGACGATAAACAGATACACCAGCGTCGGACCGATCGCGCCGAGAATGATCGCACCGACGTAGTAGCCGGCCGCCAGCGCACGCCGGATCAGCAGCCACAGCAGCATGCCCCAAAGGCCGCCCCAGAACGCCAGCGATATGACCGAAGGCACATCGAACGGCGGTACGGCAGTCATGTTCCAGGGTGTGCCCCCGGGAACGACCCCGGCCGTGATGAACACCCACAGCAGGCCCTGATGGAAGGTCAGCGTGGATACGAAACCGGCGATAAAGGCCTTGATGAAAGCGAACATGGTTCTCCCTTGGGTATGCTGTAATCGCGTGCTTGCTGCCTACCGGCTGCGTACGGTATCTGCGGTCTGGTTGAACAGGCGCTGGCGCGCTGCCTCGGTCTTGGGCTGGCCCCCGCGCCATTGCTTGCCCAGATCGACGCCGCGCTGCACCGCTTCGCGTGTCTTGATGCGCTGGCGCCAGGCCGCAACCCGCGGAAACTCGTCGAGATGTTGCCCCATGGCCTTGGCAATGAGCACCCAGGGCCAGTTGACGATATCGGCGATGGTATAGGTTTCGCCGACCAGGTAATCGCGTTCGGCCAGGCGGCGTTCGAGTACGCCCAGACAGCGGTGATATTCGCCGGTATAGCGCTTATAAGAGTACGGATGATCGCCGGGCGCATAGTTGACGAAATGACTCATCTGCCCACCCATGGGCCCGAGATTGCCCACCTGCCAGAACAGCCATTCGTCGACTTCCTTGCGCAGCCGAACATCGTCCGGCATGAGCTGACCGCTCTTGTCGGCCAGATAACGCGCGATCGCGCCCGATTCGAAAATCGGCAGCGGCTCGCTGCCGTAGCCCGGCGCGGGTGAATGATCCACGATGGCCGGCATGCGGTTGTTCGGCGAGATGGCCAGAAACGCCGGCTCGAACTGATCGCCGGCGTTGATATCGACCGGAATCAGGTTGTAGTCCAGCCCCAGCTCTTCGAGCAGAATGGATATTTTCCAGCCGTTGGGCGTGGGCCAGTAATAGAAATCGATCATGACGGCTCTCCGGTGGCGTCGATCGCGCCTGAACGGGCAAGCGCGGCGATATCGGCGTCACAAAAACCGTTCTCGGCCAGCACTGCCCGCGTATCCGCGCCCAGTGCCGGCGCGCCGCGATAGTCTTCGACCGGCATCCGCGAAAAGCGCGCCGCGGGCCGGGTCTGACGCAGCCGTCCGGCTTCAGCATGTTCGGTTTCGATAAGGATGGCGTTGGCCGCGATCTGGTCGTGGCTGAGCAGATCGGTCCGCGTCAGCACGGGCGCACAGGGTACGCCGTACTCGCTTAGACGGGCCAGCCAGTGCTCGGCCGTGTTCCCGGCCAGTTTTTCCTGGGTAAGCTGCAGGCGCGCATCGATGTTGTCCTGGCGCTTGGCGGGGGTGGCAAAACGCGGGTCGTCGTTCCACTCGGGCGCGTCGAGAGCGGCGATGAGCGCCTGCCATTCCTTGTCCGTCTGTACGGCCACGCTGATATAGCCGGTGGTCGTTTCGTAGATGAGGTCGATGAAACTGGCAGCCCGGGCCTGATCGAACTCGTCGCCCACGAACGTCTGGCTGTTCATGTCCGAATGCCAGAGAAAGTCGATGACCGCATCCAGCATGGATACGCGTACGTGCTGGCCGGGCGCGCCGTTGGCGCGGGCCAGCAGCGCGGCGGTGATCGCCTGCGCGGCGATATAGCCGGTGAGCTTGTCGGGTACGATGGTGCGAACCAGACGCGGGCGGGCCTCGTCGGCGCCACCCTGAATACTGGCCAGGCTCGACAACGCCTGCACGAGCGGATCGTAGACCGGATAGCCGGCATAAGGCCCGGCGTCGCCAAAACCGCTGATCGAGCAGTAGACGATATCGGGGGCTACCGCACGAATATCGGCTTCGCCGATGCCCATGCGCTCGGCCACCCCGGGGCGAAAATTCTGTACGAAGACATCGGCATTCGCGCACAGGCGCAGCAGCGCATCGCGTCCGGCCGACGCCTTGAGGTTCAGGGCGACCGAACGCTTGTTGCGGTTGTTGTTGAGATAGCTCGCCGAAAAACCGTTGCGCCGATTCGACGCCAGGCGCGTGTAGTCGCCCACGTCGGGGCGTTCGATCTTGAGCACTTCAGCGCCCTGATCGGCCAGCTGCATGGTCGCCAGGGGGCCGGACACCATGGCCGTGGTGTCGATGACGCGATAACCGGACAGGGGCTGTTTCATGCCCGCTAGTCTAATACCCCGACCACGGTGCGCCAACGCGCAACGCTTTCAACACGCGCCGTGCTTGGCGACAATAGCGCGCTATCGATTTCTTCTACCGGCCAGGAACTCCTCCATGCGTACGATCGGCACCCCCGGCTCAGATACCGCCACACGCGTCATGCTTCTAGGCAGCGGCGAACTCGGCAAGGAGGTCGCCATCGAACTCCAACGCCTGGGCTGCGAAGTGATCGCGGTCGATCGCTATGAGCGCGCGCCGGCCATGCAGGTCGCCCACCGCTGTCACGTAATCGACATGGGCGACGGCGAGGCATTGCGCCGCCTGATCGAATCGGAGCGGCCAGCGCTCGTGGTACCCGAGATCGAAGCGATCGCCACCGCGACGCTGGTCGAACTCGAGGCCGAGGGCTATCACGTAGTGCCCACTGCCAGGGCTGCCCAGCTGACCATGGATCGCGAAGGCATTCGCCGCTTGGCCGCTGAAGAACTGGGCCTGCCGACATCGCCATACCGCTTTGCCGAAACCGAAGCCGACTATCGCGCGGCGATCGAGGCCATCGGCCTGCCCTGCGTGGTCAAGCCGGTGATGTCGTCCTCGGGCAAGGGCCAGAGCACGGTGCACAGCGACAGCGATATCGACAAGGCATGGGCATATTCCCAGTCCGGAGGGCGCAGCAAGCGCGGCAACTCGCGCGTGATCGTGGAAGGCTTCATCGAATTCGACTACGAAATCACGTTGCTTACCGTGCGCCACGTCGACGGAACGAGCTTCTGTGCGCCGATCGGCCATCGCCAGGTCGGCGGCGATTACCACGAGTCCTGGCAGCCGCAGCCAATGGCCGATGCAGCGCTCGCCGAAGCACAGCGCCAGGCCGGCGCCATCACCGAGGCGCTGGGCGGCTATGGCCTGTTCGGCGTGGAGTTCTTCGTCGCCGGCGAACAGGTCTGGTTCTCGGAAGTTTCACCGCGCCCACACGACACCGGACTGGTGACGCTGATCGGCCAGAATCTGTCGGAATTCGCATTGCACGCCCGCGCGATCCTAGGCCTGCCGGTCACGCATATCGAACAGCGCGGACCCAGCGCTTCCGCCGTGATCATCGGCGAAGGACAGAGTCGACAGATGCAATATCGCGGCCTGGAGAATGCCCTGGCCGCGCCGGACACCGAACTGCGCCTGTTCGGCAAACCCGAAATCGACGGCAGCCGCCGCCTGGGCGTGGCACTGGCGCGCGCAGATGATGTCGATGCGGCCCGGAACAAAGCACGGCACAGCGCGGCCAGTATCGATATCGATTATTGACGCGGCGACCGCCGAATTCGGAAAAAAATAATTTCCGCTTCGACGCGATTCATATGCGGGAAAGCTACGCGTGCTTTATACTTTGGTCCAAGCTCTGTCGGGGGCGCGGTTTTCGCGTACACAACTCAGAGCTTTACTTACCGAACTCAAGGAGTCGAATATGCAAAAGAAACTGACCACCCTGCTGCTGGCCATGATGCTGGGTCTCGGCACGCTGAGCCTGGCTGCCTGCGACAACGACGGCCCGGCCGAAAACGCCGGTGAAAGCATCGACAATGCGACCGACGATGCGCAGGACAGCATGGAAGACGCGGGCGATAACATTCAGGACTCCATGGATGACGCCGGCGACTCGATGGAAGACGCTGTCGAAGACAACAACTAATACGGTTGTCGCTGCAATCACGGATTGCAGAGTAAGAGCCCGTCGCGACATGCGGCGGGCTTTTTTTATGGGCGCGATCGATCCCGGTTCGTGGCTATCGACCGGATGCACCGTTCGGCAACGGCGTCACAATCTCGTGCCACGACGCGCGTTATCGTTATCGTCGGCGCCTCAGGGGTGCCCAGCCCGATGAATCACACCTGTATTTTTCAGCCGGATACGCCCATGTCTTATGAACACGAACGCCGCGACGCGCGCGTTGCCCTGGTGACCGGTGGCGCACGCGGTATTGGCCGCGCGATCACGCGACGGTTGCTGGCCGACGGTTTTCATGTCGGCGCACTCGACCACGACGCCGATGCGCTCGCCGAGCTCGAGCAAGAACTCAATGCCACGACCTCGTCAGATGCGAACCGTCTGGAAACCCTCGTCGCCGATGTCGCCAACGAATCGTCGGTTGCCGACGCCGTGGCCCGCCTCACCGACAAATGGGGGCGACTCGACCTACTCGTGAACAACGCCGGAATCGCCGATCCCTTCAACGGCCCCATCGAATCGCTCTCGCTTGAAGACTGGAATCGCGTGATCGGCGTCAACCTCACCGGCTACTTTCTTTGCAGCAAACACTGCACGCCGTGGCTGCGTGATGCGCGGGGCGCGATCGTCAACATGGCGTCGAGCCGTGCGTATCAATCCGAAGCCGAGACCGAGGCCTATGCCGCGAGCAAGGGCGGCATCGTCGCACTCACCCATGCGTTGTCGGTCAGCCTGGGCCCGGCCATTCGCGTCAATGCCGTCGCCCCCGGATGGATCGATGTTCGTGATGAACAAGGCGAAAGCGACAGCCCGCCGGCCCTACGCGATATCGATCATGAACAGCATCCGGTCGGGCGCGTCGGCCGTGGCCACGACATCGCCGCGCTGGTCGCTTTCCTCGCCGGCCCGGAGTCGGGATTCATCACCGGCCAGACGCTCGTGGCCGATGGCGGCATGACCCGTAAGATGATTTATGCGCACTAGATACCATCTTGCTGAACAGCTGCGAGCGGCCACCTTGCGGTCGCGCAATCGATTGTGCGCAATGCTTGTGTTCGACGATCATCGCCCGTAACGTTCAGGACGTACCTACAACAAAAGGAGTTCCGTATGCCCGTTCGCAAAGCTAACGCGCAGTGGCAAGGTGATCTGAAATCCGGCAAGGGCAACATGTCGCTCGAAAGCGGCGCCTATGAAGGCCAGTTCTCTTTCAAGACCCGGTTCGAAGAAGGCACGGGCACGAACCCCGAAGAACTGATCGGCGCCGCGCACGCGGGCTGTTTTTCGATGCAGTTCTCGGCAATGCTTGCCGAAGAAGGCCATACGCCGGATTCGATCCAGACCGAGGCGAAGGTGCATTTCTCGGTGAGCGGCACGCCTACCATCGAACGCATCGAACTGATCACCCGGGGCAAGGTGCCCGGCATGGACGCCAGCGAGTTCAAGGACGTGGCAGCCAAGGCCAAGGAAGCCTGCCCGGTATCGCGTCTGTACAAGGGCGCCGAAATCAGCCTGGATGCCGAGCTGGACACTTAAACGCCTGACCTCAGCACGTGCATGAAAGCCGGGCCCTGCCCGGCTTTTTTTGTGGCCAAGGCCTATCGCGTAGCGCGCAGATGCAGCGGCATCGACCGGCGTTGCAGCGCCGGTGTTGGCGTTAATCGTCGCTCAATCGGCAAATTTATCGCGCTAGCCATTGTTTTTTGCGAGATCGTCGCAACGTCTCGTTGTTCATACGCGAAAAACAGCAGAGCAAGCCAACATGGAAGTCAAGCAGGACAGTGTCGTAAGCATCCATTACGTGCTGCGTGATACGGACGGCGAAATCATCGATCAGTCGAGCGAAGGCCAGCCGCTGGCCTATCTTCATGGCCATGGCAACATCGTGCCGGGCCTGGAAAAGGCGATCGAGGGTCATGGCCAGGGTGAAGAGGTCAAGGCGACCGTCGAACCCGAGGAAGGCTACGGCCCCTACCGCGAAGAGCTGGTACAGAAAGTCAGCCGCGACGCATTCCAGGGCGTTGACGAACTGGCGCCGGGCATGAGCTTTCGTGCCGAATCCGATGCCGGCCCCATGATCGTCACGGTCAAGGAAGTCGAAGGCGAAGAAGTCACGGTCGATGGCAACCATGTCCTGGCCGGGCAGACGCTGAACTTCACCGTCAACATCGAAGATGTCCGTGAAGCCAGCAGCGAAGAGATCGAGCACGGTCACGTGCACGATGGCTCGACCCACGGCTGATAGCCGTCCGGCTTGAACCTGCGTGCGCAGCCTCTACGGGGGCTGCGCCCGGGTTCGTCGTGGATCGACCCGGCATTTTGGGCTATCAAACCACCGGGTCGATGATCTACGCATGCAACCGCAAGCGTACTACGGGTATAGACCGCCAGGGCTTGAAGCGCATGGCAACTGGCCGTTCGCCCCTTGGCGATGCCCGTTCAAACATTGAAAGGTGATCTGTTATGGACGCCCCCGTACTTCTGATAACCGGCGCTTCAAGCGGCATTGGCGCCGCCACGGCACGGCACGCTGTCGCCAACGGCTACCGAGTGGCGCTAGCGGCCCGTTCGGCTGACAAGCTCGAAACGCTGGTCGCCGAACTGGGCAGCGAATCGTCGCTCGCCCTGACCTGCGACGTGACCGACAAGGCCTCGCAGCAGGCCATGGTCGATCAGACGCTGAGCCATTTCGGGCGCATCGATGCAGTGTTTGCCAATGCCGGTATCGGCGGCAGGCCGGGTGGCTTCTGCGGCGCGGACAGCGACGTATGGAAGGATATGATCCTGACCAACGTCTACGGCGTCGGGCTGACCATTCAAGTGTGCGCAGAGGCCCTCAAAGGAAGCAGAGGCCATCTGCTAATCACCGGATCGGCCGCCGGCCGCACCACGATTCCGGGCTCCATGTACAGCGCCACCAAGTGGGCTGTCTCCGCCATTGGCTACGGCGTACGCGAGGAGCTGCGAGGTACCGGTATCCGCGTGACGCTGATCGAGCCGGGCATGGTCGATACGCCGTTCTTCGACGAACAGCCCGACCATGCGCTGACCGATCAGGATATCGCCGAAGCGGTCCTGTTCTCGCTTACGCGCCCGGCCAGCGTCGACGTCAACGAGATCCTCGTACGTCCAACGCCACAAATCGACGATTGATCTGCGCGTAGTAAGCACGGACACAAAAAAACCGGCGCCGCACGGCTGCCGGTTTTTTTGCGTCATTGACCCGGCATCAAAATAGATGATTTCTCGCGTGATAGCGCGGGTGCGAGTGCAGGCACACCACGTCCAACAACCGTAGCGCCTTGTAAATAAACGACGGCCACGTGCCGGCGTTTATTCTTCGATGGCGTTGAAAACAGCCGACGCGGTCAGCTGTTCTAGTGCCGAACTCATAGCGCCCCGGTCTATTCGACCAGCAGAAAACCGGCGATCCAGCCGGTGCGGCCGTCGTCGAACCGAATCCGACGCCAGTCTTCTTCACGGCCGGTCACCATCACGCGCTCGTTGCGCTTGGCCTGGAACTTGACCCGGTTGCCGGTAGACGGACCCGAACGCACGTTGACGACATCGCCACCGATATAGCGAATCGGCCCGGTTTCCGACACACCTTGGGGCAGATCCGCCTGGGCGTCGTCGCTCTGCGGCGGTGCTTCGCTTACCTGGCCCATGTCGGCCGCGGGCGCCTCCTCATCATCACTAGCCAGGGGCTCGGTACTGCCGGCCAGCAGGAAGTCCGCCACCCAGCCAATCGCATAATCGTCGGCGAAAACCACCTGCCGCCAATCGCCGTCGCTATCCAGCACGGCCACAGGCGTGCTGCGATCGGCCTGACGAATCACGCGCCCGCGCGTGCTCGGCTGGCTACGAATGTTGACGTTGTTACCGTCGATACGCGACTGCGGCAGGCTGTCGATGATCTGCGGGAGATTGTTGCGCGCCGATTCATTGCCTGCTTCGGCTGCCTTGGCCGCCCAGCGCGTCGCCTCGGCGAGATCCTGGGGCACGCCGTTGCCGCGCACGTAGAGCACCGCCAGATTATTCTGCGCAGCCGGCTCACCGTGCTCGGCCGCGCGTTTGAACCACTCGGCCGCCTTGGCGTCGCTCTGCGGTACGCCGTGGCCTTCCTGATACATGATGCCGAGGTTGTGTTCGGCCTTGGAATAATTCTGGGCCGCAGCCTTCTCATACCAGTCCCGCGCCTGGGCATAATCCTGCTCGACGCCGTAGCCCTCGTCGTAAAGCACGCCCATGTTGTACTGGGCCGTGGCATTGCCGTTCTCCGCCAGCGGCCGTGCGCTTTTGAGAACCTCGGCTGCTTGCGCTTCGCTCGGGCCCTGTTGGGCTAGCGCGCCCGTGGCACAGACCAGAGCGCTGATCGCTATAACGGCAAGCCGTGAAATCGCTTTGTGCTTCATGCTCAATCCTTGCATCGCGGCCAGACAGTCGACCGCTTACCCCTCATTCAGAAACGCTTTTTACCAGACCCGAATGCGCGATCAAATAGCGCGCGACCGGCCGGCCTTCCCCCGGTACTAAGTTTGCACCGACGAATCCGGTGCATGTAAGCCGTAGCGTACACGAGCCCAGCCATACATCGCCGCCCCGCCCAGCATCCACGCGCCGAATATCGCCCATTCTACCGGCGCCAGCGCCGAGGGGCTGGTCGGCATATAAAGCATGATCAGCGCGATCGAAAGCACAAACGCGACTATTCCGACGAGTTTGCCCGCCGGCACGACGAACGGCCTGTCCATATGCGGTTCACGATAGCGCAGAACCAGAAACGATGCGGCTACAAAAAGATAGGCAAGCACGATGCCCAGACCGCCGGCATTGACCAGCCAGACCATCGCACTGCGTCCGAGCAACGGCGCCAGCGATGTCACGATACCGATCAGCAGGATGGCGTTGGTGGGCGTGTTGTAGCGCGGATGCAGCTTAGCGAACGCGCGCGGCAGCATATCGGCCTTGGCGAGCGCATAAATGGCGCGCGAGCCGCCGATATAAAACGCATTCCAGCTGGTGATGATGCCGGCAATACCGGCCAGCACCATCAGCTTGCCAGCCCAGGCGCTGGAAAACGCAGCTGCCATGGCGTCCGGCACGGCCAGCGCGTCGAGGTCGATACCCTGCGGCGAAAGCACGTAGGCAGTGAAGAAAATGATCGCCGCATACCAAAACACGGCAAGCAGAACCGAAAACACCAGCAGGCGGCCGATATCCCGGTGCGGCATGTCGATTTCCTCTGCCGCCTGCGGAATCACGTCGAAACCGACGAACATGAATGGCACCATCACGAGCACGCTCATGATGCCGCCGGCCACGCTCGATTCACCCGTGAAGAAAGGCGTTAGATTGCCGCTCTCGCCGCTGAAAAGCGCACCGGTGAGAAACAACAGCCCGACTGCCACGATCAGCAGCGTAACCAGTTTTTGCAACAGGGCTGCCGTACGAATACCAATGTAGTTGACCCACATCATCAGCAGCGAACCGACCACGCCGACCAGCGCCCAGGTAGCCTCGACCTCCCAGCCGGCCACGGTCCACAGATAGCCCACGCTGTAGCCCGGCACGATGTTCTCGACCACGGTCGGCAGCGCGACCGCTTCGAAGGACACGACCGTCATATAGCCCAGCACAATCGCCCATGTGCATATGAACGACGGCATATGCCCGAGGCCGCGATAGCTGTAGACGTGTTCGCCGCCAGCCTGCGGCATGGCAGCGGCAAGCTCGGCATAGGTCAGACCGACCAGCACGATCGCCACGCCACCGAGCAGAAATGCCGTAACGGCACCGAGACTGCCCGCCGACACGATCCAGTTGCCGGTCATGACGATCCAGCCCCAGCCGATCATCGCCCCGAATGCCAGGGCCAATACGTCCTTGCTCGCCAATACCCGCACGAAGCGAGGTGAATCGCCGCTTGTAGTCATCATTCCCCCTGGCCCGAGGGCCGTCCGATCGCACCCTGACTCCCTGGATGCAGGTTAGCACCCGCGCGGATAACAGACATGATCTTGTTACGGTCTGTTAACACGAATGCCAATCGCCACGTTGCTGTCCACAATCGTGCCAGACACGCCGCGCAACGCCGCATGGCAGGATTTTGGGCGCAACGTGCACGGGCGCGCTCTATTTTTTCGCGATCTGGCGTTTCAGCGCGCCCGCGTCGATTCGCTACACAACGCACGGCGCGACGCTTTCATTAGCGTTAACAGGCCCTGGCCCGGCCCAAAACAGATCCTGCAACAGCTGACCGGTCGAGTTGATAACGCGCGTTTGCCAAAGCAAGTGCGCCTCGGCCGACGGCCGTGACCCTTTGAAAACAAAAGACCAACGGGTGCCGGCGTTTATTTCCCGACGACGTTAAAACGGCTGACGCATTCAGTTGTCGTGGTGCCGGAGTAAGGGTTGCTTGGGAGGTGGGCTCGGGGGCGTCTGGGCATGAGCGCGTGGCCGCGCACGACCGCACCCGCAATCATTCCCAACGACAAAATAGGCCGGAAAAAGCAGCCCCCTGATGCGCGAGGCCGCGCCAGTATTAGCCGCGCGCCCAACCCGGGGGATTTCGTGCACCGCCTGCGAAAAAGCGCGTTAGCCGTTGCGATAAAAGCGAAAAAGCGAGAATGCCGCGTTGAAAAGCAGATCCACCACGATACAACAATCGCGCTCGGGCTCGTTTTTCGCGCGATGTTACTGTATAACCCCGTGGGGAAAAGCGGTTTTGCACAACGCCTCGGTGGGGACCGGGACAGAGTGATGCAACTGCGACGAAACTTTTCGTCTTTATGACAGGTCGAAGACGACTGTCGGGCGATGATTTCATCGTGCAAAGCGCGAGAGACCGAGGGTATTGAATGCGTTGGTCGAAATTTTTGCGTGCCGGTACGCACGGCGCGCTGGGTATGAGTTTGTTCGTATGCATGGGGGGCAGCGTCCATGCGAACCCCTTCTCGCAGGGCGCTCAGGCGAGTCTGCATGCCGCTGCGTTCGAAAGTGGCAGCGGGTTCGATGCCGACGAGTCCAGCGCCGCAGTGACCAGCAAGCTCGGGCCGGACGAACGGCAGGCGCTGCTGGCGAAGAGCGCCCCGGAGATCACGCCCTGGCTGGAAGTCACGGTCAAATCGGGCGATTCGCTCTCGCGCGTGTTCGAGCGCGTTGGGCTGCCGGCCCGCGAGCTGATGGCGCTTCTCGCACTCGGCGACACCGTGGCCCCACTCAAGCGACTGCGTCCCGGCGATACGCTGGAACTGCGCAAGACCACCGATGGCCGTCTCGCCGAACTTCGCTTCGAACTCGACGCGATCAAGACGCTTTCGATAACCCGCTCCGGCGTCGAGAGCGAAGCTGGCGCGGGCGCGCTAAACGCCCAGATCGTGCGCCTACAAACCCAGACTCGCCAACTCACCGCGCGTGGCACGGTCGAGGGCTCGCTTTCGCGTTCGCTGGCGAAGGCCGGCGTACCTGCGGCGGTGTCCGCCCAGCTCGCCCACATCTACCGCTACCGCGCCAACCTCTCGCGGCAAATGCATGCGGGCGATCGCTTCAGCATCGTTTACGAAGCCGAATACGCAAACGGCGAGCGCGTGGCAACGGGCCCGGTCGTCGCGGCCAGCATCACGACGGATGGTCGCAACCTGAAAGCGTTTCGTGCCGTCAACGAAGACGGCGAAACGCGCTATTACGACGCCGAGGGCCGGGCGTACGAGCCGTCGCTGTCGCGCCACCCCGTCAACTACAGTCGGATAAGCTCGCCCTATAATCCGGATCGCCTGCATCCGATTCTGCATATCCGTCGCCCGCACTGGGGCGTTGATATGGCCGCCCCGCGCGGTACGCCGATCCATGCCGCCGGCGATGGCGTAGTGAAATTCGTCGGCCGCCGGCACGGCTATGGACGTATCGTGCAGCTGAGCCATTTCGACGGTTATTCCACCCGCTACGGCCATATGTACCAGTTCGCCGACGGCCTAAAGCGCGGCGATCACGTCAAGAAAGGCCAGGTCATCGGCTATGTCGGCGCCACCGGCGAAGCCACCGGCCCACACCTGCATTATGAAGTTCGCCTGAACGGCCGTCCGCATAATCCGTTGACCATGAAGCTGCCGGACGGTCACCCGCTGCCGAAATCCCGCCTCGCGGCCTATACCAGCCGTATTCAGCCGCTGATCGCAGCGCTCGACGACGTGCCGAACATGAGCCAGACGCTGGTGGCGTCAAGCGCGGGCGCTCGTCACGGCTGTACGCAGGCCAGCACGGTGAATGCGACGTTCGCCCTGACCCCGCACAACCTGCAGCGCAGCCATTCGCTGGCAGATCTATTCTGCGTGGTCTCGAGCGACAGCAACGCCTAGACAAGACAGCAACCGGCCACTGCCCGGGTCACGACACACACTACTTGCCAGGTCCCTGCCCGCGGCCGGCAGGGTGCATGGCGCCTGCCGTCCCGACCCCGATCCAATACGGCCTGCGAGGTCGCAAACGGGGCCCTGCCCGGGCCGGTCCCGATGCCGATGTAACCAGGCGGGGCGCGGCCCACCGAGCGCCGGTCGCCCGGTGTACGCATCGCCGCCACGCCCGCCTACGAGCCGCCCATGGCTCACATTCGGCTTGTAATACGACCGGCCGTAATCGATGCGCGCTGTGCCCCCACGGCACGGCCGGGGCCGCCGCGCGAGCTGCGCGGGGCACCGCCGTACGCGCCGATGCTGCCTACCCGGCCGCTCGAATCGAGCGGCCCGCAGATCGCGTGCAAAGGCGCATCGAGCGACAGAAAGAAAAAAGCCGCGCCGATCACGATGATCGGCGCGGCTCTTGTGCCGGAATTATCGAACTCGGCTAACGGTCGGGCTGCGAACGCTTGCCCTCGTCGTCCGCGTCTTCCAGGTCCTCGTCTTCCCAGACATCGTTGAGGATATCGCGGGCTTCGAAAGCGTCTGCGCCCACCGGCATGGATTCGTGCTTTTCATACAGGTCGAGCAGCATGCGACGACGATCGTCGCGCAGCTCGCGGGCAAGCACGAATACCATCATGTAGAGAATGAACACGAACGGCAGCGCCGCCAGCAGCGAGCCGGTCTGAAGACCCTTGAGGCCGTTCTCGCCGCCAGCCGAAATCAGCGTCAGACAGATCGCCGAGATCAGCAGCCCCCAGGAAAGGCGCTTGTAGAGCGGCGGCTCGAGCGAGCCCTCGTCGGTCATCTGCGCCACGATATAGGAGGCCGAATCCGCCGAGGTGACCAGAAACACGAAGATCAGGCACATCGCCAGAATGGACAGCGCCGTACTGAACGGCATCATGTCGAAGAAGCTGAACAGCGCCGAGGTGATGTCCTTATCCGCCGCGGCCGTCAAGCTTCCGGCCGCGTCGCCGAACAGCTCCATATGCAAGCCGGCGCCGCCGAACACGCCGATGAAACCACAGGCCAGCAGCGGCGGCACGATCAGCACGCCCATGACGTACTCACGAATAGTGCGACCTTTCGAAATACGGGCAACGAAGGTGCCCACGAACGGCGACCAGGCAATCACCCAGGCCCAATAAAAGACCGTCCAGCTCGAAATCCAGGCCTCGCCAGTATCCTCGAACGGATCCATGCGCAGGCTCATGGTGACGAAGTTGGAGATGTAGTCGCCCACGCCCACGACGATGGTGTTGAGAATGAACAGCGTGGGGCCGGTGAACAGAACCCAGCCCATCAGCCCCAGACACAGGGCCAGATTGATGTTCGACAGCCACTGGATGCCCTTGTCCAAACCGGAATAGCTGGACAGCGTGTAGCAGGCACACATGACCCCCAGAATGATGAACTTCCAGAGCGTGGTGTCGGGTACGCCGAACATCTGGTTGAGGCCGCCATTGATCTGCAGCACGCCCAGTCCGAGCGACGTGGCCACGCCCATGACGGTGGCCACCACCGCCAGAATGTTGAGGCCATCGCTGGTGGGCTGGCGTGCCGGCTTGGGCAGCTTGTTGGTCAGCGGCGCAAGCACGGTCGAAACCAGACCGGATTCGTTCTTGCGAAACTGAAAATAAGCGATGATCAGGCCGACGATCGAAAAACCGGCCCACTGGCTCACGCCCCAGTGAAAGAAGCTGTACTGAATCGCATAGCGTGCCGACTGCGGGCTCGACCCCGGCATGTCGTTATACGGCGGATTCAGATAATGCAGTATCGGCTCGGCCAGGCCGTAGAACACAAGGCCCACGCCGAACCCGGCAGCGAGCAGCATGCTCACCCAGGAAAAGAAACTGTATTCGGGCTGGCTGTAAGGCTCACCGAGACGGATTTTGCCGTACCGGCTCAGGGCAAGCCCCACCAGAAAGATGACAAAACCGAACACCGACAGCAGATAAAGCCAGCCGAAGACGTGCGAGATCGCGTCGAGAGCGCTGCTGGCAAAGTTGCCGAAAGCCTTGGGAAAACTTGCGCCGACGATTACTAGCGCGAGGATTATAAGCGCCGAACCGGTATATACACGCTGGCTGCGCGATAGCAATTTACTCAAGTGACCCCCAGAAGATCGGTGTAATGACGCCACGTCGAACACCTGCAGCGCTGCGTTCCGGCCGTGGTCTTGATCATATTGTGCACTAGTTGTCTTCCATTACTAGCACTTCGGCCGAAGCCTCGCAAACGCCCCGAATCGCTTTCGGAAGGCGTTTTGGCGCCAGGCGCGCAAGCCGGCGCGACGCGGTCGGCGCGATCATCCCAGCCTGGCCCATGTCTTGCATGAGAGCCGGCTTGTTTCATTTTATAGAGATAGCGAATGAATTATGGAATCGCAGGCGCGGTGGCGCTGTGCTGCAGCGTGATAAGCGTGCAGGCCGCAGCCGATGATTTCGACGTACTGCAGCCGCTGGCCGACAAGCCGCAGAAAATGACCGCCGGCACCTATGCCGGCAATTACTATGTGCCGTCCACGACGCAGACCGTCAACTGGGGCTATTTGCCCAACCAAAGTGCAAAGCCGGTGCTGACCGTGCCCTCGGGTAGTGCAGTGACGTTCGATACCATTTCCCATGAAGGCATTCTCGAGGATCAGGGCCGCGATCCGGTCGCCTATTTTGCGACCAAAGGCGTAGCCGAGGACCAGGTGCTCGACGATGCGATCGCGATCACGGCGTCCGATTTCGAGCATGATTTCTACAACGACGGCCCGCATATCGTCACCGGCCCGGTGGCCGTCGAAGGCGCCGAGCCGGGCGACGTGCTCAAGGTCGAGGTCATCAAGCTCGAGCCGCGCGTGCCCTACGGCGTGATCTCGAACCGACATGGCAAGGGCGCCCTGCCCGGCGAATATCCGAAAACCGAACCTGAGCCCAACCCCAGCAGCGAGCACCCGGAACGCTATGCCAACGTGTCCACGTTCGCTCCGATCGTCAAGGACGGCGATCGCTGGTACGGCACCCTTGACGCGGGTAACGAGCGCACCATTCGCTTCCCGCTGCACCCGTTCATGGGCATCATGGGCGTCGCCCCGGCCACCAGCGAACCGGTCAACTCGGTGCCGCCGTCACGTATCGGCGGCAATGCCGACATCAACGACCTGGGCGTGGGCAGCACCGTCTACTACCCGATCGAAGTCGACGGTGGCCTGTTCTATACCGGCGACAGCCACTTCACGCAGGGTGACGGCGAAGTGGCGCTGACCGCGCTGGAAGGCTCGATGCGGGCTACGCTGAAGCTTACGGTGCTCAAAAGCGGCAAGGCCGAGCTTCCGGGCAAACAGGTGGACAAGCTGCTCGGTGAAACCAACGATTACTGGATTACCGTGGGCCTGGATGAGGATCTCGATCTGGCCATGAAGGATGCCGTACGCGAGTCGATTCGTTTTCTGCACCAGCATTACGATATCGACGAGGCGCTGGCCCTGGCCTATCTGAGTGCGGCAACCGACTTCGAAGTCTCGCAGGTCGTGGACAAGACCAAGGGCATTCACGCGCTCATCCGCAAGGCCGATTTCAAGGAATTCGACGGCGACAACGACTAACCGCTCCGTCAGGCCGACGGCTGTCCGAGACGGGTTTTATCGATACGCCGGCCCAGGCAAACCGCCTGGGCCGGCTTTTTCTTGCCGTTCAGGCCCAGTTCGACAAATGCCTTACCATGCAGGGCTATTATTCGAACCAACGTAACTATGGATCTCATTCGTATCCTGCTGTCCATCCTGCTGCCGCCGCTTGGCGTGTTTCTTCAGGTCGGTATTGGTCTGCATTTCTGGCTCAACGTCATACTCACGCTGTGCGGCTACGTGCCCGGCATCATCCATGCGGTCTATATCATCCTCAAACGTTAGTCCGAAGGCTGTAAAAAACCGTATTGATGCCCACTGTTGGGCATAGGGGCATGGTGGCCGGGTTCCCGGCCGCCACTGCGCCCCGCGATGCAGCAAAGCAACCCGTTGCCCCGCTGTGAACAGGGTGAGCGTGTATCGCGATGCATGTATCCACCCAGAGCTTTCCTGCCGGCATGAGCGCTGATGCTATGAAAACCGATCTCTCCGTTCTCGATCTCGTGCCCGTACCCAGCGGCATAGCCGCCTCGACGGCGGTGCGGGCGAGTATCGATCTGGCGCGTCTGGCCGAGCGTTGTGGCTATACCCGTTACTGGATCTCGGAACACCACAGCATGCCGAGTATCGCCAGTTCAGCGCCCGAAGTACTGCTGTCGCGGGCGGCGGCGCTCACCGAGCGAATTCGGGTCGGCTCGGGCGGCATCATGCTGCCCAACCATGTACCGCTGCGAGTGGCAGAAACGTTTCAGACGCTGGAAGCGCTCTATCCGGGCCGTATCGACCTGGGGCTGGGGCGTGCTCCCGGTTCCGATGCCCGTGCCAGTCGCGCGCTGCGTGCCGCGTCGGGAGAGCAGTTCGCCGACCTGCTCAACGAAATGCTCGCGCTTTCGCGCGGCACGCTGCGGCGTGGCCACCCCTACGAGGGCGTGACGGTCAGCCCCAGTGACGTGTCCCTGCCACCCATCTGGATCCTGGGCTCCAGCGGTGCAAGCGCACACGTCGCCGGCTCTGCCGGCATGGGTTACAGCTTTGCGAGTCATTTCAGCCCGGTGCCTGCCGAACCGGCGCTGCGACGTTACCGGGGCGCGTTCACTCCGTCGCCCGCCTTTCCCGAGCCCCATGCCATACTCGGCGTTTCCGTCATCTGCGCGCCGACGGATGAAGAAGCGGAGCATCTTGCGGCGACCGTCGATCTGATGTGGCTGCGATTGCGCAAGGGCGAGTTTCTGCCGCTGCCCTCGCCTGAAGAAGCGCTGGCCTACGACTACTCAGAGATGGAACGCAACGCCATTCTGGAGAACCGCCACCGGCACGTAATCGGCAGTCCTGACACCGTGCGCGAGCAACTCGACGCGCTCTGCGCCGATGGTGAACCGGACGAAATCATGGTGGTATCGAATATTCATGATCCGGCCAAGCGCCTGCGCAGCTACGAGCTCGTGGCACAAGCCATGGCGCGGTAAACGCGCCGCGCCGCGAAGACAAACCTCGAACAACCGTGCCGTCCGGGATTATTTCCCCAACTTTCCACTAAGTTAGCGATTCGAGTTCAAACGCGTCACAATACGTCATGTACGGTTAAATGGACCCCAATCCTATGGGCGCTTCCCACGAACAAGACGACGACGATCTGGATTTTCGCTTTCTGGACGAGCAGCTTTGTTTTTCGCTGTATACGGCGACTCATCGGATCATCCGCGCGTACCGACCTCTACTGGAACCGTTGGGTCTGACCTACGTCCAGTACCTCGTCATGCTCGTACTGTGGGAAAAAGCGCCGCGCTCGGTCGGCGAGCTGGGCAGTGAACTGCATCTGGACAGCGGTACTCTGACCCCGTTGCTCAAGCGCATGGAAAAAGCCGCACTTGTCGTGCGCGAACGCGACAGCGAGGACGAGCGCCGAGTGCTGATTTCCCTGACCGACCAGGGCCTGGCACTCAAGCACAAGTCCAGAGAAATACACGAAGCCATGCTCTGCCAGGTCGAACTGACGCGGCCCGAAGCCATGCAGCTGCGCAAGCGCATCATGGTGCTGGCCGATACGCTGCGCCAGGCATAGCTGCTGCCCCAAAGCCAAGACTTTGGCGGCGGCATCGCGTCTGCCTTAGGGGATTCTACGCATAGCCCGGCGGCGGCCACTCACACAGACTGACGCGCCCCTCACCGACAAGGCCGCTCACCTGACATGTGGCAGTGGATCAACGACAACGCTCAGGCACTGTCATTCTTTGCCAGCCTCGGCACGCTCGCCGTATGGCTATTCTATGCCCATCTGCTCTATGCCGGCTTTCGCCGCCAGCGCAAGGCCCGGATTCTGATCAATCAGGGCTGGGGCCAGCAGATCGACTCGGTTTGCCTGATCAGCAACATGAGTCAGGAGCCAATCTATATCCATAGTCTGGTGATGACCATTCGCACCCGCGACGACGAATACAGCGAATCGATCACCGATTTCGATACCGCCGAGCCGAGCGACAGCGAAGATCGTCCCCAGAACGTGACCCGGCAGGGGCCGTTGAACTCCGGCGAGCAAATGAACCTGGGCACGTTTCGCTCTATCATCCGCCAGACGGCCAAGCGCCACGACAACCTCGAGCCCGACGACGATCGCCCGATCCGAACGCTCGACATCGCCAACTTCAAGATTACCGTGATCGCGAGTTACGGGCCGGAAGGCGGCATCATCGGCGCGCAACGCAAGTTCATGGTTTCTGGTGAAGACAACGAACTGATGCGCCCTGCTGCCACCACCACCAAACGCATGGCCAAACGCCATGCTCGGGCCAAACTGCAGAACTGGCTCGAGCAGCAGTTATAACTAGCCATGCCGGCCGTTGTACGGCCGGCATGTAACGGCCACTAGCAACGACCTTGCTTCGCCAGCCCCGGTGGGCAATGGCGCGAGCCGCGACCCTCGTAGCGCGAGTCGTAACGACGGTCGTAATCGCGGCGATCGCCGTCCGTGGTCACGGCGGCACCACCGGCAGCCCCCGCGGCGCCGCCAAGGATCGCCCCGGTACGGCCGCCCACTTCGTTACCAATGGCCGCACCGGCGGCCCCGCCGAGGCCGCCGCCAATGGCAGCATCCAGCGTCTCGTCGTCCAGCGCAAACGCCGACGTGCTCATACCGAGGGCCACCAGACCCGCAAGGGCCAGGCGATGAATATTGTGTTTGCGCATTGCTTCACTCCAGGCGCTGTTGGTCAACGTAGAGCAAGTAAAGCCGATTCACGCTGAATTCCCCGTGAATCAGTCCGCCGAATGATCGACGGCCCGAGGTGCCGCGATTCGCCCCAGCAGAAACCGGACGCAATAAAAAAGCCTGCCTGGCGTTTGCGGCCAGGCAGGCTTGTTCATCGCAGGTCGGCGGGCGCCGGATCAGCCGAAGGCCTGAATCCCGGTCTGGGCCCGCCCGAGAATCAACGCATGCACGTCGTGCGTACCTTCATAGGTATTCACCGCTTCCAGATTCATCACGTGGCGGATCACGTGGTACTCATCGGAAATACCGTTGCCGCCGTGCATGTCGCGCGCCTGGCGGGCGATGTCCAGTGCCTTGCCGCAGTTGTTGCGCTTCATCAGCGACACCATTTCGGGCGCCCAGTTGCCTTCGTCCATCAAACGGCCCAGACGCAGGCAGCCCTGCAGACCGAGGGTGATCTCGGTCTGCATGTCGGCAAGCTTTTTCTGAATCAGCTGGGTAGCGGCCAGCGGACGCTTGAACTGCTTGCGATCGAGCGTATAGCTGCGCGCGGCATGCCAGCAGAATTCGGCCGCGCCCATCGCGCCCCAGGAAATGCCGTAGCGGGCCTTGTTCAGGCACGAGAACGGGCCCTTCAGGCCTTCGACGTCGAGCCGATTTTCTTCCGGCACGAAACAGTCGGAGAGCATGATCTGACCCGTGGCCGACGCGCGCAGCGAGAACTTGCCTTCGAGCTTGGGTGTTTCCATGCCGCCAAAATCGCGCTCGACCACGAAACCGTTGATCTTGCCGTCGAGGTTGGCCCAGACGACCGCCACGTCGGCGATCGGCGAGTTGGTGATCCAGTTCTTGGCACCGTTCAAGACATAGCCGCCGTCGACCTTCTTGGCCTTGGTGCTCATGGAGCCGGGGTCGGAGCCGTGATCGGGTTCGGTCAGCCCGAAGCAGCCGACCCATTCACCGCTGGCGAGCTTGGGCAGATATTTCTCGCGCAGCGTTTCGCTGCCAAAGGTATAGATCGGAAACATCACCAGCGAGGACTGCACGCTCATCGCCGAGCGATAGCCGGAGTCCACCGATTCCACTTCGCGCGCCAGCAGGCCGTAGCAGACGTGGTTCAGGCCGGCGCCGCCGTACTGTTCGGGGATGGTGGCCCCCAGCATGCCGAGCTCGCCGAGCTCGTTCATGATCTCGCGGTGGAATATTTCGTGACGGTTGGCCTCGAGCACGCGCGGCATGAGGCTGTTCTGACAATAATCATGGCCCGCATCGCGGATCATGCGCTCGTCTTCGGTGAGCTGTGCGTCGAGCAGCAGCGGATCGGACCAGGCGAAATCTTTCATGACGAGGCTCCATTCGTTCGTTCGATAAGCATGGCAACACCCTGCCCGATGCCGATACACAGGCTGATCAGGGCATAGCGGCCGTTGATACGTTCCAGCTGGCGCAGGCCGGTGAGCGCCAGACGGGCACCCGAGGCGCCCAGCGGATGACCCACCGCGATCGCGCCGCCGTTGGGGTTGAGGCGTTCGTCGTCGCCGGCCAGCCCCAGCTGATGACAACAGCCCAGCACCTGGGCCGCGAACGCTTCGTTAATTTCGATGACGTCCATATCCTTGAGCGTAAGCCCAGCGCGATCGAGCACCTTCTGGCAGGCGCCGACCGGCCCCAGGCCCATGACCCGGGGCGGCACACCCACCACACCACCGGCGATGATACGCCCCCGTGGCTGGATCCCGGCGGCTTCGCCGGCTTTTTTCGACCCAATGATCAACGCGCCGGCGCCATCATTCACGCCCGATGCATTACCGGCCGTGATAATGCCGTCGGCCACGATCGGCGGCAGCTTGGCGAGCTTGTCGACGGTGCTGGTCGGGCGCGGATGCTCATCGGCGTCGACCGACAGCGGCGGTTGCTTGCGCCCCTGGGCCACCTCCAGCGGCATGATTTCTTGGTCGAAGAAGCCCGCTGCTCGGGCGGCCTCGTAACGGGCCTGGGACTGGGCCGCATAGGCATCGGCCGCCTCGCGGCTGATGCCGAAATCGTCGGCGACGTTCTGGGCCGTTTCCGGCATCGCGTCGGCGCCGTATTCGTCCAGAATCTTCGGGTTGGGAAAACGTGCGCCGATGGTCGAATCGAATACCGAGACATTGCGCGAATAGGCCTTGTCGGCCTTGGCCATCACGAAAGGCGCCCGGCTCATGGATTCGACGCCGCCGGCGATGACCAGCGCGCCTTCGTCGACCGTGACCGCGCGGGCTGCGTCCACGGTGGCGGCCAGGCCGCTGCCGCACAGACGGTTGACCGTCTGCCCTGCAACCGACACCGGCAACCCGGCCAGCAGGCCGGCATGGCGGGCCACGTTGCGCGCGTCTTCACCGGCCTGGTTGGTACAGCCGGCGATGACGTCTTCGTAGTCGTTGCTATCAAACGGGTTGCGCTCGATCAGCGTACGAATGACCGCGGCGAGCATATCGTCCGGGCGAACCGGGGCGAGCACGCCGCCGTGACGGCCAAACGCGGTGCGCAGGCCATCGTAGATATAAGCGTCGAGCATGCAATCTCCATCAGCAATCGCGACCGATATCCTATCGACCGTGGCGCGCATTCGGCGTTCGGCCTGCGATATCGTCTTTTTATTGTCGTGTTCTTGTTCGTTGGCGGCCTGAGTCGAAACCAGCGCGACTCGTGGCTGAGACGAATACGCGCCTGCGCACGGTGCAGGCGAGGCCAGCTCTACAAGAAGCCGAAACAGCGTTTCAAAAATCGTGAGAAAGAATAGGCTGTGCCCCGCCCCAACGCAACCACAGTACGCACGGCATGCATGATCGGGATGCCCGTACGGTGACGCCCCGGCCGCGCGCGATCCATGAATTGACCGCAACCCAAGCAAGGTCTACTTTGCTCGAACAACGAAATTGTATTTTACGAACTCGCTTTCACGCAGGAGGAGACTCATGGCCCAAGCCGCAACCGATCACCCGGCCCGAATGACCGAAGAAGAATGGCAGGTCCGCAAGGATCTGGCCGCCGCCTATCGTCTGGTATCGCTCTACGGCTGGGACGATCTGGTGTTCACGCATCTGTCCGCGCGCGTGCCGGGGCCGGAACACCACTTCCTGATCAACCCCTACGGCTGGCTGTTCGACGAAATCACCGCCTCCTCGCTGGTCAAGGTCGACGAGGATGGCCAGATCGTCGACCCGGGCGCGACCAACCGCGT
>NZ_CAXGSH010000004.1:0-66553 GCF_964012375.1 uncultured Salinisphaera sp. | reverse complement strand
AGCAGCTTGTGCGCGGTTTCGACGCCGGCGATGGGCAGGCCGGTGGGGTCGAGCTTGCCGATCTGTACCAGCAGGGAGGCCTGATCCCAGTAGATATGCTCGTTGTAGAGCTTGTCGCCGCGAAACGCCACGATCGCCACGAACGGAATCTCGACATATCGGCCGGTCGGCTCGATGCCGGGCAGCAGCCAGTCCATCTCGCAGTCGTGGGTGAAGCAGAGTATGAATTCGTCGACCATGCGATCGACGCCCACCGTGCGCGAGATTGGCTTCATCTGCAGGTCGGCCGGGTTCTTCGGGATGAAGTGGTGCTTGTAGAAGCGCTTGAGATAGTCGTGGCCGGTGCCGCCGGTCATGGTCGGCACATGGTTCACATAGGGCTCGGCGACCATGGTCTTCATGGTTGCGTCGACGTCGCGGGCGGCAAATTCCAGCTCGAAATGGTGGTCCGCAATAGCGGCCAGATCGTAGCGCGGGCCGAGTGCGGCGCGCAGCACGGCCAGCGTGCGCGTATGCGCCAACCGGGCGGCGCCGGGGTTGTAGTGATCGTTGCCCCAGCGGTTGAAGGCATGATCGGCGTTGTCGTAGACGAACACCTGCACGTCCGGGTTGCCGGCAAAGACGCTGCGAATCTTTTCGATGGTTTCGGGCGGCGAGAACTTGTCCAGGCCGCCGAAGTGCAGCGCCATGGGGCATTCGATGGCCTCGGCCAGGTCCAGCGACTCGTCGATGCCCACGCCGTAATAGCCGACAGCGCAATCCACGTCGCACTGAGCAGCCGCCAGATAGGCGAGCTTGCCGCCCAGACAGAAACCGACTACGCCCACATCGCCGCGCCTGGGTTCGGCTACGACTTCATCCATGGCCCGCGCGGCGGCTACGGTGGCGCCGATATCGGCCATGGTGCGGTCGATATCCAGATTCTGGAAATAGCCGAAGGCCTGTTCGAAGTCTTCCGGGCTATAACCCAGTGCGATGCCCGGTTCGAACTGATGAAACAGATCGGGCGCAATGGCGACATAGCCTTCTTCGGCATAGAAATCGCACACTTCGCGGATATGGCGATTCACGCCGAAGATTTCCTGAAGCACGATCACGGCAGGCCCGTGGCCGGCTTCCGGGAGGGCGCGATAGGCGCTGAAACGGCTGCCGTCGGGGGCATCGATCTGAATCGTGTGGGTGCTCATAAATACTGCCTGGCTCATGCAACGACGGGCATTATCGGGCAGCGGCGCATACAGGCCAAACGACGTCGATGCGCGAGCAAGTATCAAATGATCGTAAAATATTATAAAGTGATCATATGATTACTCGGAGTCGGTCATGACATCAGCTGCCGCTGCCCAACACGATGCACGTGCGGATATTCACGACGCCGAACTGCGTCGGCGTATCAGCCCCGGCGCGCTGCGCAGCTGGTTCGGTATCGCCCGGCAGTGGGCGTTGACCGATGTACAGGCGGCGCGCCTGCTCGGTACGCCGGTGAGCACCTATCGGCGCTGGAAACGCGCGCCGGACATCACCCTCGACGTCGGCCAGATGGAACGGTTGTCGCTGCTGCTGGGCATCTACAAGAGCCTGGAAATGCTGCTGCCGCGCGCCGATGCGGCCGACGGCTGGATCAAACAGCCCAACCGCAACGCGCTGTTCGGTGGCCAGACGCCGCTGGAACGCATGCTGGCCGGGCATATCGAGGATCTGGCCGTGGTGCGGCGTCATCTGGACGCCGAACGGGGCGGCTGGGCGTGAGCGGGCTTTCCATCGACAGCTTCGAGCGCCGGCGCGTGCGCTGGCGGCCGAGCTATCGCATCGTGCCGTCGCGCTTCCCGCCCCGCGGTCTGTTCGATCGGGTGGCCGACCCGGCCGACCTGGAGGCCACCTTTGCCGTCGAATCGCTCACCAACGACCGCCTGCGAGACGAGGTGGGCGAGTTGTCGCGGGTGCCGGCGGATGAGCGCATGAGCGGTCCCGGTGCTACGCCGGTCATGGCGGCGTTCACCCACGTCAATCCGGCCGGTTCGCGGTTTTCCGATGGCAGCTTTGGCGTGTTCTATGCGGCAAAAAGCGAAGCCACCGCGGTGCGCGAGACGGTGTTTCATCGCGAGCGCTTTCTGGCTGACAGCGCACAACCCCCGATGACCATCGAAATGCGGGTCTATCAGGTCGCGCTCGACGGCCGTCTGCGCGACCTGCGCGACGAGGCCGCCGCCCAGCCGTTGCTCGATGCGCACAGCTATGTCGCTGCACAGCACTACGGCGTGCAGGTATATGCCGCGGGCGAAAGCGGCATCGTCTATCCCAGCGTGCGCGACCCCGGCGGCGAATGCGTGGCGGCCATGCGGGCCCGAGCGTTATCGCCTGCCGTACAGGGCCGGCACTTCGGCTATATTTGGGACGGCGAGCGTATTACCGATGTGGTCACCCTCGGCGAAAGCGGGATCGCGCCCCACGGCTGATCAACCGCTGGAGTTCAAGCCGGGTTTTTCAGCCTGATCAGTTGTTTGTAGGCCGCCTGCGACAATATGTCTCATGGGCAACGACGTGTGGCGACCCTAAGCTTGCCGGCGCTTGCTCAGGGGAATGACTCATGCGGATTCGTATCGTCGCGGCACTGCCGCGTGCCGGTGTTCTGGCGCTTGGCCTGTCTTTTATCGCCACGCCGGGCGCGGCCCAGCCCGGCGATAGTGCCCACGAAACGCTCGCCCCGTTGACTATCGAAGACAGCGCGCTCGTACCGGCGATTGCCGGCGAAACCGAAGTCAGCAATCGCCTGAATCTCGCCCCCGAGGAATCGCCGGCCACGGTGGAGACGCTGACCCAGGACACCATGCAGCGCCGCGGCCTTGAGACGTTCACGCAAGCCGCGCGTACGTTGCCCGGTGTCACCGGCGGCAATATTCCCGGCTCGCCGGCGTCGTTGTCGATGCGCGGATTTCCGCGCGGCAACGTCAACTATCTGTTCGATGGCATGCGCGCTGCGGATTCCGAGCTGGTCGTCCGCGATTTCGATACCTTCAACTTCGAGCGTATCGAGATTCTCAAGGGCCCGGCCTCGGTTCTGCACGGCGACGGCGGTCTCGCGGGCAGCGTGAATCTGGTGACCAAGAAACCCACGCTCGAGGCCAACAGCGCCGAAGCGCTGGCGAGTGTGGGCAGTTTCAATACGCTGCGTGCCGGCATCGGTGGCAATCGCGTGCTCTCGGATCGTGTGGCGGTACGCGCCGATCTGTCGCATCGCCGTTCAGACGGCTTCATCGACGACAACGACTCGCGTACGATCCAACTCACCACCGGTGTGCTGTTTCAGGCGACCGATCGACTGTCGTTGTCGGCCTCCTACGATTATTTTCGCGACAACTATGCGGCCTCGTATTACGGCGCACCGCTGGTCGCCCGTTCGGTGGCGCGCGATCCCGCCGACATTGTCCATGCGCCGGGCGATCTCGTGCTCGACAAGGCCGAGCGCGATACCAACTACAACCCGCTCAATTCGGTTATGGAGTCGGACAGCCACTGGCTGCGCACACGCGCCGCCTACACGTTTGATGATCGGTGGGAATTCATCAACGAGCTGGCCTATTACACGGCCAATCGCAACTGGGTGGAAACCGACAGCTATACATTCAATCCAGCCACCGGGCTGCTCGATCGCTCGACCGGCCGTATCGCCCACGACCAGGATTTCGTCAGCGAACGTGCCTATACCCACTTCGATGGGGAACTGGCCGGGTATCGCAACCGTTTCACCATTGGCGGCGAATACAAGCACAGCAACTTCACCACGCCGCGGCGTTTTGGCAGCGCGACGTCGGTGATGGTCGCCGACCCGGATCGTGGCCATGTGCCGGGCGATAGCGCGGCCAACTTCGGAACGCGCGTGAACTACGACAGCCAGGTCGATACGGTCGGCGTGTTCGCCGAGAACGCGCTCAACCTCACCGACGACTTCATTGTCGTGGCCGGCGTACGCTACGAGCATATCGATCTGGACCGGCGTATCGACGACCTCGCCGCCGATACGAGCACGACCTTCGGTCGTTCCTTCGATCCGGTGTCCTGGCGTATCGGCGCGGTGTATGAACTCAGCGCCAGCGACCAGCTTTATGCCCAGTTCAACCATGCGGTATCGCCGATCGGCAGCCTGTTGCTCTCCAATACCGCCCGTGCGGCGTTCGATCTGTCGGAAGGCGATGCCATCGAAATCGGCATGCGTAACCAGTTCTGGGACGATCGCGCCACGCTGACCACATCGCTCTACCAGATCAAGCAGAACGATATCCTCACCCAGAACCCGAACAACCCGCAGCAGACACTGCAGGGCGGCAGCCTGCAATCGCGCGGCGTGGAACTGGATGTGGGGCTGGCCCTGACCGAGCGCTGGCAACTGGATGCCAATCTGGCGGTGCTCGACGCGGAATACGCCACGCTCGTCGACGCCAGCGGACGCAATCTGTCCGGCAATACGCCGGTGAACGTGCCAGAGCGCGTGGCCAATCTCAGCAGCTATTACACGCTCGCCCGGCTGCCGTTCACCGTCGGTGTGGATGTGCAGCATGCCGGCGATTTCTATACCGACCAGGCCAATACCATTCGCGTCGATGGGCATACGGTGTTGGGTGCCTGGATCAGCATGCCGCTTGATACGTTCGGCGCAGACGGCACGCTGACCCTGCGCGGGCGCAATCTCACCGACGAATTCTATGGCGAGTGGTCGGGCTACAGCTCGAGCCAGATCTATATCGGTGCGCCGCGCAGCGTGGAGCTCGCCTGGACGGGCGCGTTTTGAGCGTGACCGATCAGCCAGAGACGACGGCGCCCGTGTCGAAAGTACGCCCGGCCGGGCGCTGGTATGCGACGGTCTGGCGCTGGCATTTCTATGCCGGCCTGGTGGTGGCGCCGTTTCTGTTGATCCTCGCGGTCACCGGTGCGATCTATCTGTTCAATACCGAGCTCAACGACGCCATCTATCCGGATCTGATGTTCGTCGACGGCAGCGGCCCGGCGATGCCGGCCAGCCACTGGGTGGCTAGCGCCGAGCAGGCCTTTCCCGGCGCCACAGTGACGCGTATCAACATGCCGACCGGCGTGGGGCGCAGTGCCATGCTGTTCGTTACGCCGGCACAGGGCATGCCGCGGCGCGTATTCGTGGACCCAGCGACCGCCGCAGTATTGGGTTCGTTCGTCTATGAACGAACGCTGGTGGGCATCGCCGATACCGTCCATGGCTCGCTCATGCTGGGCTGGATCGGCGATGCGATCGTCGAGCTGGCGGCCTGTTGGGCCGCGATTCTGATCGTGACCGGGCTATACCTGTGGTGGCCGCGCCGGTCGACAAAAGCCGGCGTGTGGTATCCACGGCTGGCTGCGCGTGGCCGACGTTTCTGGCGCGATCTGCATGCGATTACCGGTATCTATACGGCGGCGCTTATTCTGTTTCTGATTTTTACCGGTCTGCCCTGGGCCGGTATCTGGGGCGGCCAGCTGTTCACGCCGGCCGTCGAGGCGTTGGGGCTGGGCTATTCCGGGGCGCGCACGCCGCCGGCCTCGGTCGCCCCGGCGGCGCAGACGACGGTCGCCGAACGCGGCCGCGGTATTCCCTGGGCGCTCGAAAACGTGGCACCGCCGAACTCATCGGGCGGGCATGCCCATCACGGCGGTGGCGCTTCGCACGATGCAAGCACACTGGCCGCGCCGGATATCGGCGTGGATCGCGTTCGTCAGATCATTACCGAACAGGGCCTGGCCCAGGACTACTGGCTCATGCTGCCGGCTGGCGCAGCCGGCGTGTACAAGGCCCAGACCTATCCCGATCGCCCCCAGGGTCAGCGCACGCTATTTATCGACCGTTACAGCGGCGCGGTGCTGGGCGACATCACGTTTGGCGATTACGGCGTGGCGGGCAAGGCCATCGAACTGGGTGTGGCCCTGCATATGGGCAATTATTTCGGTCTGGCCAATCAGCTGGTCATGCTGGCGACCTGTATCGCGATCGTCCTGCTCGTGGTGAGCGGCTTCGTGATGTGGTGGCGCCGTCGCCCGGCTGGAAAACTGGGCGCGCCGCCACGCCGTGCGCCGCTACGAATGCGCTATCTGGGCGCGATCGTGATTGCCATGGTCGTGCTGTTCCCGTTGGCCGGTGCCAGTCTGATCGTCGTTCTGATCGCGGATCGGCTGCTGCAGCGGCTGGGCTGGCTGCAGGCGCTTCCCGGCTAGAACTTGACCGGCTTCTTGTCGAGCTTGCGCTGGAGAGTGCGCCGGTGCAGCCCCAGGGCACGGGCGGCTTCCGAGATGTTGCCGTCGTGTTCGGCGAGCACCCGCTGGATATGCTCCCATTCCAGTCGTTTCAGCGACATGCGCTCGCCGGGCATGGCGTGCGATGTGGCCTCGCTGTCGCCGGCCAGGGCGGCAAGCACCGTGGGTGCATCGACCGGTTTGGCCAGATAGCCCGCGGCGCCGCGCTGCATGGCAGTCACGGTGGTCGCGATACTGGCATAGCCGGTCAGTACCGTGATCTGCACGCCGGCGACCCGCTCGCACAGCGGTGCGATCAGATCCAGCCCGGAAATATCGCCGCCCAGGTTCAGGTCGAGTAGCACGTGGCTGGGTTGCCAATGCGCGGCCGTTTCCAGCGCGCTATCGGCCGTATGGGCGAGTGCCGTTTCGATACCGCGCCGGCCCAGCGCGCGCGCCAGCGTGGCCGCGAATACCGGGTCGTCGTCGATCAGCAGTACGCGCATGGGCGCATCCCCTGCAGGGCTCACGGCTGGGTCCCTGACGCTGACAGCGGTACGAGCACATGTGTTCGCGTGCCGCCCTCGGGCCGGCGCTTGAGGCTGATTTCGCCGCCGAGCCGCTCGAGACTTACATGCGACACGATCAGGCCCAGCCCGCGCCCTTCGCGCTTTGTGGAAAAACGCAGACGGCCGGCCCGGGCGGTATCGGCATCGGCAATACCGGTGCCTTCGTCATCGATCGTCATAGCCAGACCGTGCTCGTGACGCCGTGCTGTGATGTCGACCCGGTTGCTGGCGTTGTCGCGGGAGGCGTCGGCGGCATTGTTGAGGACGTTGGTCAGTGCCTGGGCAAAGGCCACGTCGTCATCGATCGTCGCCGAGTCCAGGGCCGGGTCGATCGTGACCGTGGCCTGTATCTCCGGACGCATCAGCCGCCAGCGCGACACGATACGATCCAGCGCTGTGGGCACGGCTACCGGCGTATGGGTCGCACCGCGAGCCGGCTCGGCGGCACCCAGTAACTGGTCGATCTGGTATGCACACAGCGCCAGTTGTTGTTCCAGTACGGCAAGGTCGGCCTGCAACGGCGTATCGCGCGCCTCGGTGTCGCGCAGCTCCGATACGATCACCGACATCGTCGACAGCGGCGTACTCAGTTCGTGTGCCGCGCCGGCTGCGAGTGCGCCGATGGCGGTGATCTGCTCGTTGCGCAGCATTTGCTCGCGCGCGGCCGCCAGTGAGCGGTCGCGCCGGCGGACCGCCGACGCCATGCTGCCCACGAACACCACCAGCAGGGCGGCGCTGACGACGAAAGTGGCCCACATGCCCAGCACATGCAGGGTGAAATCGCCGTGATGCCCGGCCATCGACTGCGGATAGAGAAAGCGCATCAGCAGCGCGGTATAGGCACCGCCGGCCAGTGCGGCCACCAGCCAGGCCTGAGAGCGTGCCAAGACGGCGGCCGCGATCGCCACCGGCAGCAGATACAGCGACACGAAGGCGCTGGACGAGCCGCCGGTACAGGCAAGCCAGGCCGTGAGTGCGGCAACGTCCAGCACCAGATGGGCGAGTAGTTCGGCCTGGGTGGCCGGGCGGGCCCGGCGTAGGCTCCAGCCAATCAGTGCATTGATCGCTGCGACCACCGCGCTGACGGCGAGCAGCGCGTCGGTGTCGACACTGATTTGCGATAACGTCGATGCGACGGCCACTGCCAGCACCACGCAGGCGATCGCGCCCCAGCGCAGCCAGTGCAGCCAGGTCAGCAGCCGGATGGGCGTGAGTCGGAAAACAGCCTGCATGCACTCAGATCGGTCGGATCGACCGCCCAGCATAACGGCCGGCGGCGCCGCGCGGCGGTGTTGCGACAATAGGTCGCATGCCGCTCAACGCCCGCCGCGCTCGGCCAGCGTAATACCGCCCAGCACAAGCGCGAGTGCAACCACATGAAAGACATGAAGGTGCTCGCCCAGCAGCGCGACCGACAACAGCGTGCCGAATATCGGCACCAGGTTCAGGAAAATGCCGGCGCGGTTGCCGCCAATCAGCTCGTTGCCGCGAATGAAGGCGGTCTGGGCGACCAGTCCGGGTACCAGCGCCGCGAACGCGACCACGGACAGGCCGATCGCATCCGGCCAGATGATCGTGTTGCTGGCAAACTCCCAGGCCGCAAAGGGCAGTGAGCCGGCCCAGGCAGTGGCGGAGATCACCGCGATGAAGCTCAGCCAGTGCATGGGCGGTTTGATTCGCAGTGCTGCGGTATAGCCGCCGTAACAGGTGATGGCCACCAGCATCAGCGCATCGCCGCGGTTGAGATCCAGCGCGAGCAGGCGTGACAGCTGGCCGCCGGATACGATCAATGCCACGCCGGCCACGGTGATCACGAAACCCAGCAGCTGGCGCGCGGTGATGTATTCCCGCAGCAGCAGAAAGTTGAGCGCAAAGATCACCCCCGGCATGCCGGCCTGCTCGATCACGACATTAATCGCACTCGTATGATTGAGCGCGCTGTAGAGCGCGGCATTGAAGCCGGCGAACCCGATCGCGCCGTAGCCGATCAGCAACGGCGCATGGCGACGAATAACCGGCCAGTCGCGCTTGAGATGGGGCCAGGCGAAGGGCAGGGCGGCAATGAACGCACCGCCCCAGCGCAGATGCGTGAGCAGCAACGGGCTGATATGGCCGACCGCGAACTTGCCGGCCACCGCGTTCAGTCCCCAGGCCAGGGTGGTGGCCACCAGCAGCGGATAGGCAAGCGCGGCCTTGGATGCGAACACGCGCATTACGCCTTGCGCGTGTGATCGGCGGGTGTGATCTGTTCGGCAAGAAAACCGCCGGACTGCATCTGCCACAGGCGTGCATACAGCCCGCCCGCGGCCAGCAATTCGGCATGCGTACCCGCTTCCACGATCGCGCCTTCGTCGATGACGATCAGCCGGTCGAGTTCGGCAATGGTGGACAACCGATGCGCGATTGCGATCACCGTCTTGTTCTGCATCAGGCGATGCAGGTTCTCGGTGATTGCGGCCTCGACCTCGGAATCCAGCGCCGAGGTGGCCTCGTCGAGCAAGAGAATCGGCGCGTTCTTGAGCATGACGCGGGCCAGTGCGATGCGCTGGCGCTGGCCACCGGAAAGCTTCACGCCGCGTTCACCCACCATCGCGTCCAGACCGCTTTGGCCCTGGGCATCGACCAGATCGTCGATGAAATCGCGCGCATGGGCAGCAATGAGCGCGGCTTCCACCTCGGCATCGCTGGCGTCGGGCCGACCATACCGGACGTTGTCGCCCACCGAGCGATGCAGCAGCGCCGTGTCCTGGGTGACCATGCCGATGTTTTCGCGCAGCGAGGACTGAGTGACCGCCGAAATATCCTGGCCGTCGATGGTGATGGTGCCGGATTCCACATCGTGAAAACGCAGCAGCAACGACAGCAACGTCGACTTGCCGGCGCCGGACCGGCCGACGAGGCCGATCTTTTCGCCGGGGGCGACGGCTAGCGAGAGATTCTCGATCACGCCCGTGCCCCGGCCATAGTGAAAGCCGACGTTATTGAAGGCGATCGCGCCGTCGCGAACGGTCAGGCGCTCGGCGTCGGGGGCATCGACCAGGGCCTGGGTCTTGGAGAAGGTGGCCATGCCGTCGCGCAGCGTGCCGATGTTCTCGAACAGCTGCGAGACTTCCCACATGATCCATTGCGCCATGCCGTTGATACGCAGCACCAGGCCCAGCGCGGCCGCGATCGCGCCGGCGCTGATCAGCGTCGATTGCCACAGGGTGATGCCGAGCGCTGCGACCGCGATCAGCAGCAGGGAATTGAGCAGATACAGGCTGGCATAGAAGCCGTTGACCTTGCGCATCTGGGCATAGACCGTGCTCAGGAAGGTCTGCATGCTCTGGCGGGCGTAATCGCCTTCACGTTCGGTATGGGCGAACAGCTTGACCGTGGCGATATTGGTATAGGCATCGACCACGCGCCCGGTCATGGCCGCGCGTGCATCGGCCTGGCGCTCGGCTACCAGGCCCAGGCGCGGCACGAAATAACGCAGCAGCGCGATATAGCCGGCCAGCCAGAACAAAAACGGCACGGCCAGACGCCAGTCCGCGCCGGCGACCAGCACCACGATGCCGGTGAAATACACCGCCACGTAGAGCATGACGTCGAGAAACTTCATCACCGTTTCGCGTACCGCGAGCGCGGTCTGCATGAGCTTGGTGGCGATCCGACCGGCGAATTCGTCCTGAAAGAAGGTCAACGACTGGCTGAGCAGCCAGCGATGCACCGACCAGCGAAACCGCATCGGAAAATTGCCGGACAGCGCCTGGAACGTGACAAGCCCCTCGATGAAGACCAGCAGCGGCAGCACAACCAGGATGACGAAGGCCATGCCGGTCAGCGCGAGCGCGTTGTCGGCCAGGAACGTCTCGCGCGGCGATGTCGCGAACCAGTCGACGATATGGCCGAGGAAGGCGAACAGGGAGACTTCGATGACCGAAATGGCTGCGGTCAGCAGCGCCATGGCCAGCAGCAACGGCCACACCGGCTTCGCATAGAAAGCGATATAGCGCAGCAGGCTGTCGCGGGGCGGCGTACGGCCGTCGTCCGGGAAGGGCGCGACCAGGCGTTCGAACAGACCAAACATGGGCGAACGGGGCGACGAGGCGCCGGGTTGCGAAAGGCGCGCCAGTCTAGCGTATGGATGTCGTGTCGGCAGCCGTTGCCGCGTTCGGCCTGCCTGGGCATTGCGGCGCCGATCGCCAGGGCGCGATCGAGCGCGCCATGGCTACGCTCGATCGTCCGCGGTCTACCCGGGGCTAGAACAGACCCTGAGCCTGGGTCGAATAACTCACCCGCAGGTTCTTGGTCTGCTGGTCATGATCCAGAATCATCTTGTGGGTTTCGCGGCCGAACCCGGATTCCTTGTAGCCGCCGAAGGCGGCATGGGCCGGGTACGGGTGGCAGCAATTGCGCCAGACATGCGCGCGCCCTGGAGCCAAGAGCCCGGCCTTTTGTCAAACGCATGTTGGTCTGCAAACACTTCGCCGGCGGTGGCGACTGGGCATCGCCGATATTCAGCCCTGGGCTGACGAGCGCTTGGCGGACCAGATCCGCAGTTGGCCGACGATACCCGACGGGAAGAAATAGACGCTGAGGATGAACAGCAGCCCGAACCACAGCAGCCAGCGATCCGGGTTGATGAGTTCGGCGATGAGCGTATCGGCTGGTACGAGCGCGTCGAGTTGCTTGAGCAGGTCCTGGAGATAGTTCTGTGCCAGCAGAAAAAGCACCGTGCCGATGACCGCGCCATAAAGCGTTCCCATACCGCCGATGACGCACATCAGCAGGATGAAGATCATCAGCTCGAAGTTGAGCGTGTTTTCCGGGTTCACATAGCGATTCAGCAAGGCGAACAGCACCCCGGCGACGGTGGCCAGCAGCGCAGACACAACGACCACGGCGGTGCGATACAGCACGGTGCGATAGCCCAGTGCCTGGGCCCGGAATTCGTTTTCCCGAATGGCCTGCAGTACCCGCCCGAACGGCGAATTGACCATGCGCAGCAGGAAGATGAATACCGCGATCATGGTCGCGAATGCGATGTAGTAGGTCAGGTGTCGACCGCTCAGGCGTACGCTGAACAGCGCCTCGTCGAAGGCTTTTCCGATTTCGCCGGGGCTCGACAGGACGGCCGCAATAAAGCCGAACAGGTTGAAGCCGGGCAGCTTGAAGTCGAAGGGGCGGAAAGCCGGGCCCAGTTCGCGCGGGCTGCGTACGGCCAGACCGTCTTCACCGCCGGTTACGTTGTAGAGCTGGGTCACCAGGCTCAGGAAGGCGAATGCCACGGCCAGCGTGACCAGTGCGAAGAAGATGGCCTTGACGCGCAGCGACAGCAGGCCGAGCAAGAGTGAGAGCAGTAAACTCGCCACCAGCGCACCGACAATGCCGATCAGCAGGGCGCCGTAACCGTTGCCGTAGTGATCGCTGGCGATGGCGATACCGTAGGCTCCGATGCCGAAGAACATCGTATGGGCGAACGATACGACATGGGTATAGCCGAGCATCAGATCGTAGGATGCAACCACGATGATGAACACGCACATCATGCCCAGCATCGAAAACGTGCGAATGCCGTCGAACAGGAACGGCCCCAGAGCCAGCCCCAGGAATATGAGCAGCAGCGCCGCGCTCAGCACAGGGCTGCGCGGGTAGTCGCCGGAAAACAAGCGGTTCAAAACGGCGGCTCCTCTAAAGTTTGATGACCGGAATCAGGCCCTGCGGGCGCCACATGAGCACGGCCACCATGAGCGCGACCGTGGCCACGGCTGCCAGCCGGGGCTCCAGATAGCCGACATACAGATTGACCAGCCCGACCAGCACGGAGCCGTAGAAACAGCCCTTGATCGAGCCCAGCCCGCCGAGAATGATGACCACGATCACCGAGATCATCAGTTCGTCGCCCATATGCGCGGTGATGATTTCCCGGTACATGGCCCACATGGCGCCGCCGAGTCCTGCCAGTGCCGAGCCCGCGATGAACACACCCAGAAACAGCAGACGAATGCGATAGCCCTGAATCTCCACCATTTCGCGGCTTTCGACGCCCGCACGGATGAGAATGCCCACACGCGTACGCTCGATGATCCAGCTCAACAGCGCGTAGATCGCCAGCCCCAGCACCACGGCGATGAGGCGGTACTTCTCCAGCGCAATGCCGCCGGCAATCGGCAGCCACTCCGGCAGGAACACTGCGCCCTTGAGGGCGTCGGGGCGCGGTACCGGCAGTTCGTTCGAGCCCCACACCACCTGGATGAGTTCCATGATGATGATCGAGCCGCCGACGGTGACCAGGATCTGCTTGAGATGATCGCCGTAGACCGGCCGGATGATCAGGCGCTCGAAGACCAGGCCGAGCAGGCCCGCGACCAGTAGCGCGAAGCCGAATGCCGGGGCGATCGCGACCAGATTCACCCACAACGACGGCTGATCGGCCTGTGCGCTCAGCCAGATCAGCACGCTGGCGCCGGCAAACGCCCCCAGCGAAATGAAGGCGCCGTGGGCCAGATTGAGCACGTTCATCAAGCCGAAGGTCAGCGTCATGCCGGATGCCATGAGAAACACCATCGCGCCCATCGCCAGGCCGCTGATGGTCAGCACGACCCATACCCGTGGCTCCATCAGGGCGAGGGCGGCCAGCATCATGGTCAGCAGGATGAAGATATGCGGCTTGTCATGCCGAAAGGCATTGAAGCGCGCGATTGCACCCGTGGGCCCGGTCGGTTCGTCGATGCGCACGTCATCCGCGGCCATGCTCAGGCTCCTGTGTTCATTGATGTTCACCCATGCCCAGCCCCAAGAGCTGGTGCTGGAGATCGTCGTCGTGGGCGAGGGTGGCCATGGACCCGGACCAGACCACGCGGCCGTCATTCATGACCGCCGCCGATTGACCGAGCCGACGAGAGAAATTGAAGTTCTGTTCGACCAGCAGGATGGTCACCTGCTGGCTTTTGAGCTGTTCGAAGGCGTCGGCCAGATCGTCGATAATCGCCGGTGCGAGCCCTTTGGTGGGTTCGTCGATCAACAGCAGTTCGCGCGGCTCGATGATGGCGCGGGCGATAGCCAGCATCTGTTTCTGACCGCCGGACAGGTTGCCGGCCGGTTTGTCCCAGAACCGCTTGAGCGGCGGGAACAGGTCGACGATCCAGTCGAGCCGGGCCGGATCCATCGCACCGCTGACCGCCGCAAGAATCATGTTCTCGCGTACCGTCAGCAGGCTGAATATGCCCATGTTCTCGGGTACGAACGCGATGCCGCGGCGCACGATACGCGGCGTGCTCTGGCCGGTGATGGACTGGTCGTGAAAACGAATATCCCCGCCGGTGACCGTGGTCAGCCCCATGATCGTGCGCAGCGTCGTACTCTTGCCGGCCCCGTTGCGCCCGAGCAGCATCGTCAGTTCGCCCTTCGGCACGACCAGGTCGACGCCGTGCAGGATGTGGTACTGGTCGATATCCGCGCAGACCTGATCGAGTGAAAGCAGCGTCTCGCTCATGACTGTGCGCTCCCGGCTGCGGCGGGCTGTTCGGGGCTCGCGCCCAGATAGACCTGTTGTACGACAGGCGATGCGATCACCTGCGCGGGTTCGCCGTCAGCCACCCGTTCGCCGTTATGCAGAACGACGATGCGATCCGATAACGAACGCACGATATCCATCTTGTGTTCGACCAGCAGGATGATCCGGTTCTGCTGTTTCTTGATATCCGCGATCAGGTCGAGGATGACCGGTACTTCGTCCACGCTCATGCCGGCGGTGGGTTCGTCGAACATGAAGACCTTGGGTTCGAGCGCGAGCAGCAATGCCACTTCCAGCTTGCGCTGGTCGCCGTGGGGCAGATTGGCCACCGGTGTATCAGCGCGTTTGCCCAGGTTGACCTGCTCAAGATAGGCCGCTGCGCGATCGGTGATATCGCGTCGCGCCGCGGCCCTTTGCCAGAAAATATGGCCAATTCGATAGCGTGAGGCCACGGCAAGGCGCACGTTTTCCAGCGCGCTCAGCCCGGGAAACAGATTGGTGAGCTGGAACGCGCGCCCCAGGCCCTTGTCGGCTCGCGCCGGGGCGCCGAGTGACGTCAGGTCTTCGCCGAACAGGCGCACGCTGCCGGCGGTGGCGGACAGCTGCCCGGAAATGAGGTTGAACAGCGTCGTCTTGCCGGCGCCGTTCGGGCCCACGATCGAGGTCAGCGTGCCGGGATGAAATGCGCAGGACACTTTGTTGACTGCGGTATGCCCGCCAAACGTGATGCTCAGATCGCGGATTTCCAACCCGGCCTGATCCGCCGCCGAGGGCGCGTCGGCAGTCGCTGCATCGTGCGCGCCGTCAGAACCGTTTTGTTGCATGCCTGGCCTGTCGATAGTCGTATCGCCAGGCGAAGGCGTCATGCCGACGCCTTCGCCCCTGGGATGTTGCGGCTATGCCGTTTCAGCGACCGTTACGAACCGGGATATCCATCTCATCGGTGTCGATCACGCGTACCAGTGTCGGTACGCCAGCCGTGACTTCGCGATCGGCAAACCAGTCGTCCCGGTCTTCGACCTTGATACGAAAGTGATACATCTGCTGCATGGCCTGATGATCGGCTGCACGGATATTCATCGGGCCTTTGGGGGTATCGAAATCCAGGCCTTCCAACGCTTCGATCAGGTCTTCCGTGTCGGTCGAGCCATGGGTTTTGCGGACGGCTGCGGTAATCGCCATGGCCTGGGCAAAACCCTGGGCGGTGAAGAAATCCGGCGCGGCGTCGAAACGCTTCATGTGCTGTGCGACGAACCAGTCATTGATTTCGTTATCCGGCGATTCGAAATAGTAGAAACCGGCGCCTTCCATGCCGGGGAATTCGGCATAACTGACCAGCGCCGGCAGGATGTTGCCGCCGGTGGCGAGCTTGATACCGAAGCGGCTGGGCTTGAGATCCTGAATACGGCTGAGCGGGTTGGCGCTGCCTGCCCAGATGGCAAAGATGTATTTGCCCTTGTCGCAGTCGTCGCGATCCTTGAGTGCACCGAAAAGCCGTTGTGCGGCCGCGGTGAAATCGGTTGCGTCGGTGGGCAGATATTCTTCGTGCACCACCGCGCCGCCTTCGGCTTGCATGGCTTCCTTGTAGGCCGCCACGCCGTCGCGCCCGAATGCATAGTCCTGGGCAATCGTTGCCACACACACGCCGGGCGCGCCCAGTGCGACCGCATTGGAAACCGCGTCCTGCGACGAGTTGCGGCCCACGCGGAAGACATAGCGGTTCCAGTCCTTGCCGGTGATCGCGTCGGCTACGCCTTCCGGCATGATCACGCGTTCGTACATCTGTGCGATCGGCAGCGTGGCCAGCGCGACGCCGGAAGAAACCGGCCCCACGACGATATGGGCATCGTCTTCTGCATAGGCTTCTTCTACCAGCGCACGTGCCCGGGCCGGGTCGAGCTGCGTGTCCTTGTCGATGATCTCGATGGGCCGACCCTCGATTTCCATTGAGCCGTCGGTGGCATATTCAAAGCCCATCTTCATGCCCACGCGCAGCTGCTCGGCATAGGCCGATAACGGCCCCGTAAATCCGGTGACATGGGCAATACGAATGGAGTCGGCCGCCAGCGAGGCAGGCGCGGCGACGATCGTGGCGAGGGCGAATGCAATCGCTGTGATAGGACGCTTCATCGGATCTCCTGGATTATCGGCCCCGCTCGGGGCGCTGTGTTATATCGAAAAGCGCTGAGGCTGAATATGACACCTCATTCACCTTTGGGCAAGCATTTTCGGTCATCTTGTTACTGTATGGGCACTGCTTGCCACGAGCGTTTTAAGTATTTGAGTAAAATAGAATATTTAGATAATCGGCCGGATTCTCGGTATTGGTTGATTGTTTTATTGACGTGGTTGAAGTCGCTGAATTAGTTTATAAGTGACTAGTGATTCAGTATTCATGCAGTAAGGTTGGTGCCATGTCTGCCCCCAATGCCAATGCCAATGCCATAGTCGACCCGGGGCCGGGTGCGCCGAAGACGGCGCGTGGCGCGCGTACGCGTGCTCGCATACTCAAGGCGGCAGAATCGACGTTCGGCACGCTGGGTTATCACCGTGCCGGCATCAGCGATATCACCCGCGATGCCGGCGTTGCCCAGGGCACCTTCTATAACTACTTCGCGGGCAAGGAAGAGATTCTTCGCGAGCTGGTGCGGGATATGGGCCATCAGGTGCGTGCACGCCTGGCCGCCGAAGTCGTCAATGCGCGGGATCGTCTCGAGGCAGAAGAAAAAGGCCTGCGTGCCTTTCTCGAATATCTGCACGACAACCCGTACCTGTATCGCGTGCTGCAGGAAGCGCAGTTCGTCGATGAGTCGATTTACCGCGAATACTACGAAGCGTTCGGGCGCGGTTATCTGCGCATGCTCGCCGACGCAACCCGCAAGGGCGAGATTCGCTCGGGTAATAACGAAGTCCGGGTATGGGCGCTGATGGGGATGTCGAACTTTCTTGGCTTGCGCTATGCGCTCTGGGAGGGGGACGTTTCGTTCGACGAAATCGTGGCCACGATCTCCGATCTGTTTCGCCATGGGCTTGCGATCGACGGCCTGGATCGAAAGCCGTGAGTGCCGTGCGCCGCTTTATCGAAGACGGTATCGCGCGCGTGACGCTCGATCGTCCCGAACGCCATAACGCACTTGTGCCGGAATTGCTCTGCGACCTGCGTGCCGCGCTCGCCGAGATCCGTGCATCCGATGCGCGCGTGTTGATTCTGGACGCCAGCGGGCCGTCTTTTTCCACCGGCGGGGACGTGGCCGCTTTCTACGATACCGCGCGCTCGGATCGAAAAGCCTATGCCCAGCAGGTGGTCGGCGAACTCAACGCGACGCTGCTGGACTTGCTCGCGATGCCCATGCCGACCGTGGCCGCCGTGCACGGCATGGTCACGGGTGGCTCGGTGGGCCTGGTGCTGGCCTGCGATATCGCCGTGGTGGGCGATGGCGCGAGCTTTGCGCCCTGGTACACGGTGGTGGGTTTCAGCCCGGACGGTGGCTGGACAACGCTCATGCCTGAACGCATTGGCCGCGCCCGAGCGCTGGATATACAGCTGACCAATCGGCGCCTGGACGCCGATGAGGCCTACCGTCTGGGGCTGGCCCAGTATCGAGCTGGCGCGCACGACACCGGCACACTCGCGCTCGATGTAGCACGCGCCATTCGCGCCGCGCGTGCGGGCAGCGTCGCCCACACCCTGGCGCTGACCCGGCCCGATAGAACCACCGTGGCCGCCGGGCTGGAAGCCGAATACCGGCATTTCCTCGAACAAATCGTCAGCGACGAGGCGGACCGGGGCATGGCGGCCTTTCTAAAGCGATGACGGCTATGGCTGCGATTGCCGCTCCAGATCCTGTGCTGCGGTCGTCCCACTGGCCGCAAGCCGCGATAAACAAGAACAACGACGACGGAGGCAGAAATGCAGATGTTCGACCTGCTGGGTCATCGGGCGCGGGTAACGCCGGACCGACCTGCATTGGAGGATCTGGACAGCGGTGAATGCTATGACTACGCCGGCTTGAACGAGCGGGCGGCACGTCTGGCGGCCGCAGCCCGAGAGCACTGGGAGCTTGAAGAGGGCGATCGGATCGCCTGGCTGGGTCACAGCCGCGCAGAGTTCTTCGCCATGTTGTTCGGCTGTGCCAAGGCCGGTCTGATCCTCGTGCCATTGAACTGGCGCCTGGCGGTACCGGAACTCACCGTGTTGATGGCCGATTGCACGCCGCGTGCATTGATCTTCGGCGCCGAGTTCGCCGACGCCGCGGCTACGCTCGCGCAACGCCAGCCCGGTTTGACCTTGATCGCGCTGGACACGCCCGCACAGGGTCAGCGCGACTATGGGCACGACCTGGCCGATACCGACCCGGATCTGAGCGCGCATCCTGACAAGGATCCCGATACGCCGTGGTATCTGCTCTATACCTCGGGCACCACCGGCAAGCCCAAGGGCGTGATCCAGACCTTTCGCATGATGATGGCGAACTATTTCAATATCGGCCTGGCGGTAGAGCTCACCAGCAGCGACGTATTGCTCAACGTGCTGCCCCTGTTTCATACCGCCGGTATCAATCTCTACTCATCGGCGGTATTTCTGGCCGGCGGCTGCGTGCTGGTGCCGCGCGGTTTCGATGCGGATCAGGCGTTGCAGGTGCTCGAGCACAGAGCCACGGTTTTCTTCGGTGTGCCTGCGGTCTATCAGGCCCTGCTTGCCCAGCCCGGCTTCAGCGGTGAGCGGTTGCAGCGGGTTCGCTCCTGGGGCTGCGGCGGTGCGCCGCTGTCGCTGACGGTTGCACAGCAGTATGTCGATGCCGGCATTCATGTGCGTACCGGCATGGGCATGACCGAGACCGGCCCGACGGTTTTCCTGCTCGACGAAGACAGGGTGCTCGAAAAGATCGGCTCTGTCGGCCGCCCGCAGCTGCTCACCGAGGTGCGCATCGTCGATCTGGTGGGGGATGACGTCGACTGCGGCGAGGCCGGCGAGTTATGGATCCGCGGGCCGAATATCACGCCCGGTTACTGGGGTCAGCCCGATGCCACCGCCCAGGCCATAGACGAACAGGGCTGGCTGCACAGTGGCGACATCGCCCGCTGCGATGCCCAGGGCGATTACTACATCGTCGATCGCCTGAAGGATATGTATATCTCGGGTGGTGAAAACGTCTATCCCGCCGAAGTGGAGTACGTGCTCGGCCAGCATGCGGCGATTGCGGAAGTGGCCGTGGTCGCCGCCCCGGACGAGCGCTGGGGTGAAGTCGGTACCGCGTTCTACGGATTGCGGCCGGACGCACCGCCGCCGGATGTCGATACGCTGCGCGCGTTCTGCCGTGAGCGACTGGCCGGTTACAAGGTGCCCGCCACATTCGTCGAGGTCGATGCGCTGCCGCGAAACGCGCTCGGCAAGGTCACCAAGCAGGTGCTGCGTGAAAATTCATGACGCCGGGCGCGATCACGCGCTCGAAAACTTCCATGCCGGCCGGCCTATCGAGCGCGAGCTCATTCTCACGCAGGCGGATTTCGACCGGTTTGCCGCGTTGTGCGGCGACCACAACCCGATTCATGTCGACCCGGCCTATGCTGCACGCACCCGGTTCGGTGCGACGGTATCGCACGGGATGTTGCTCTTCGCCGCGGTACGCGAATTCGTGGCCTGTGTATTCGCGGACAGTGGGTTGCAGGCACAGACGCTCAAATTTCCGACGCCGGCCTACGCCGAAGAGCCGCTGCGTATCGAACTCGTCGGCCAGGGCGATGCGGGCGACGGTGTTCTGGCACTGGCGACACGGGTGGTGAAGCTGGACGGCCAGCTATGCCTGGACGGTATGTGTCGCGTTCTGACAGCGAATGGGAACGGCTCATGAGCGAACAGATTCCACGCTTCGATGCACTGGCCGTTGGCGACCGTGCGACCACGACCCGATCTTTCAGCGACGCCGACATGGCCCGCTGGTGCGACATGATGTCGGTCGCGACGGCGCCCGAACAGGTGCCCGAACCACTGATCGCGGCGCTGTTTTCGTATCTGCTGGGCGAGCAGCTGCCGGGGCACGGCACGAACTATCTCAAACAGGAGATGCAATTCGAGCACGCCGCGAGTGTTGGCGAAACACTCACCGTCGAGGTCTGCGTAAGCCGCCTGCGCCGCGACAAGGCCCTGGTCGATCTTGATACCACCTGTACGGGTAGCGAGGGCCGTACGATTTGTTCCGGTCGCGCGCTGGTTCTGTTTGCGTGTTGATCCCATGCTAGATGCACGCCTTGGCGCCTGGCTTGAGCAAGTCAATCAGCGGACGGCGGAATCGGACGACCCGGAAATCGCGGCCGACCCAGCGGCAGTGCGCAGCAACCTGGCCGCCATGACGGCGCAGTTCGTAAGCGCCGGTCCGGCCGTGTCGTGGGTGGCCGACCGTGTCGTCGAAGCCGAGGGCAAGTCGGTTAACGTTCGCGTGTACGATCCAGCGCCGCAGCGCGCGAAGCCGGTCGTGTTGTTTTTCCATGGCGGCGGCCATATGGCCGGAAGCGTTGCCGTTTACGACCCGATCTGTCGACGTCTTGCCGAAGCCAGTGGCGGGCTGATTGTCTCGGTCGATTATCGGCTCGCGCCCGAACATCCCTATCCGCAAGGGCTCGAGGATTGCCTGCACGTGGTCCGGCATGTCCGGGCGCTGCTGGAATCGGAGCAGCGGCTGTTTGAACCACGTCTCGTATTGGTGGGCGATTCGGGCGGCGCAGCGCTGGCCGCGACAATCAGCGCCCGCGCCCAGACTGATGCCTCGCTGATGGTCGATGCGCAGGTATTGATCTATCCCAGCCTCGATTACACGCTGAACCACCGGTCCGTGTACGACAACGGTCGCGGTTATCTACTGGAACAGGCGCGTATCGGCTGGTATTTCGATTGCTATTTTCAGGGTCAGGAAGACCGTCGTGCCCTGTCGCCGTTGTACATGCCGGTCACGCCAACGCTGGCGCCGACGCTGTTGATCAGCGCCGGCTACTGTCCGCTGCGCGACGAGGCATTCGCGTATATGGAGCGTCTGGCTGCGAGCGGCGTGACCTGCCGGCATCGACACTTCGCCGACATGATTCATGCCTATCTGAACCTCGAAGCATTGGTACCCGAGGCCTGCGCCCAGACCTATCGAGAAATAGGCGATTTCCTGGCGCGCTAAGGCCCAGGCCAACGGGTCATCGGCCTGGACGTTGGCATACGGTGTTCGTTCGTGTCCGGGCGGACGCGACGAGCACCGCGACGGCCAAGGCAGCCACGGCCTATTTCGCTGTCACGGCGCGTCGCGACCCGACCTGGGCGAAGCCGTAGCTGGCCGCGACATAGGCTACCAACGCGCTGATGACCGCATTGACGGGGGGAATACCCGGCAACAGGTTGGCGGCGGCAAAGCCGACCGCCCAGGCGCCGACGGCTATCCAGTTCACCTGTCTGAGCGCGGCCTGATCGAGCGTTGGATAGTGGCGGCGTGCCACGATGAAGAAATCGGCGATCAGGATCGCGCCGATCGGCGGCAGCGCCGAGCTGAGAAACGACAGCCAGCCGACGAAGTTGTTATAGAGCCACATGGACGCGAGCGTACCGACGGCGCCGTTGAAGATCACGATCCAGTGCTTGGGCAGGCGGGTGATATTGGCAAAGCCGAGCGAGGCGGCATACAGCGCGTTGTCGTTGGTCGTCCAGATATTGAGGCCGAGCACGAGAATGGCGGGCAGAATCAGCCCCTGGGCGAACATGACCTGGGAGATATCGGCTTCGCTATAGACCAGTGCACCCACAGCGCCAAACGTGAACATCAGCGAATTACCGAGAAAGAATGCGATGAGCGTCGTGCTCACACCGACTTGCGGGCTACGGGCAAAGCGCACGAAGTCCGGGGTCAGCGTGGCGCCGCTGATAAACGAGCCGATACAGGCGGTCAGCGCCACGGTCAGCGTAATCGGGTCGTCCGGCGTGATCGCAGCCAGCGCGTTGATGCCGCCGGCTTCACCGACCGCCATCACCACCGACATGTTACCGAGCACGAAGATCGCGGGTACCGCGATGAAGCTCAGGATTGTGAGCGCCTTGAAGCCAACCCAGGCAGTAGCGGTCATGAGTACGCCGCCGATGGCGATCAACAGATAGATATTGATCCCGGTGGCCGCTTCGATAGGTAGCGCAAACATCACAACACCGACCCCGAACCAGCCGACCTGGGTGCCGCCGAGCAGAAACGAGGGCAGCCATGAGCCGCGTACACCAAAGGCATAACGGCTGAGCAGATGCGTCGACAGCCCGGTGCGGCTGGCGATGAAAGCCAGCAGCACGGCGTACAGCCCGAGAACCAGATTGCCGGCGAGCACGACCCAGGCGAACTCGAACAGCGTCAGGCCTGTGCCGAGCGTGCCGCCGGCCCACATGCTCGCCGAAAAGAACGTGAAGCCGAGCATCACGGCAAGCATGGTCCAGAAGCCGCGGCGTGCACCAGCCGGCACGGCAGAGAATTCGAAGTCCTGAAAATCGTGTTCGGTATGAGACATCGGTAGCGTAGTCAGTGGGCGAGATAGACGTCGCGCCGCGAGCGTGCACGACAAGCAGGCCTGCACCACAATGGCGCAAAGCGAGCGGTATTATCGCCGAGTTAAACGGCGAGCCGAACCCGAGCAAGCGCCGTGCCATGTCCGGACACGCCGGGCGCCCTGGTAAGACGCTATTCGGGCCGTTGCGTGGAGGCGATAGGCCGGGTCGTTGCAGGCGGGAAACGCAGATCGAAGCGGTCTGCATACACGCCGACGCGGGCTTTCTGGCCGCCGATGTCGGGAAAGCCGCAGCCCGCGGGGGTATTGATCGTGTGGAGGCGCGCAAGCCGCGCGCGCGTTTTCGCGCCGATAACGGTGCGATAGTAATGTCCGTTCCAGGGCTGTTCCAGCGCGCGCCAGGCCTCGGGCAGAATGCGGGTACTCAGTGGCAGGCGGGGCCCGCGCTGACTGAACGACAACGTGACCGGCGCATGGTCTGGCAGTTGGACTCGAACACGCTCGCCGTCGCTGCCATGCTCGATCGTTTCGAAAGAAGCCAGCTGTTTGGGCAGACCCCAGTTACGTCGACCGTTGTCGACGCTGGCCTGGGTAGATACCCAGATATGCGTAACCACGGCGGCCCGTCGCTGACCGACATCGAAGCGACCTGGGGCGAGCAACAGTTCACGGTAGGGGCCGACATTGGAATGGGCATAGTCGACCAGCATCAACGCGCCGATGCCGCCGCGCGCTTGGCCCGCGAGCCCCGGGATGGCCTCGGCACAACGGTTTCCGCATGCCTGCGAACAGAACAGCAAAAGCACATACCCGCTGCCGGTAAGTCGCCAGGGCGGCGGGGCGTGCGGGGTATGGTCACTCATAGGCGGGCCGCCATTGCGTGGCGGTCGATCTGCGGCACGGTGGATCCTGTGTTTCGCGAACAGTCACCCGAGCATGTCGCGCCGGAGAACAGGCTGCAAGCACGGCGATGACGCACCGGGATCGTGCCGTGAGATCAGATGCCGGCCCACCATTCATAGCCGCGGTCTTCCCAGTAGCCGCCGTTGCCGCCCTGAATGGACGCGAAACTGTCGACCAGTTCGATACGCATCACGTATTTCGCCATCTTGTAGCCCAGCTGGCGCTCGGCGCGTAGACGCAGCGGCGCGCCGTTGGCAATGGGTAGCGGCGCGCCATTCAGGGCGTAGGCAAGCAGGGTTTGTGGATGATAAGCCTCGACCATATCCAGACTTTCGTAATACTTGACCGGCCCGCCGTAGACGTTGTCGGCACAGTGAAACACCACGAATTGCGCCGTGTCGGTCGGGCGCACGCGATCGAGCAGGTCGCCGAGCGGTGTGCCCGTCCATTGACCGATGCAGCTCCACCCTTCGACACAGTCGTGGCGGGTAATCTGCGTGCGCGCGGGCAGCGCGCGTAGTGCTTCGAGCGAGAAATCGCCAGGCCGGCGTACCAGGCCATCGACGCGCAGCCGCCAATCCTCGAATTGGTTGGATGCCAGGCGTTGATAGGCGTCGCTGCCTGGGTTCGTAGTGCCGTTGGGGCGAAAGGTATCGGCGATGTCCGCTGTGCTGAACTCGCGCGCCAGTGATTCACGCGACGCGACGAGCCGTTGCGCAGCGCGGGTGAGCCGGTCTGTCGCGCCGAGCGCGTTCTGTACGGTCTCGCTGCGGGACAGGCTATCGCAGCCGGTGAGCACGACGCTCGCGCCGAGCGCCCCGAGGCCGGTAATAAGTCGCCGGCGGCGGCGGTCCGGAAGAATCAACGTCGAATCAGACATGGCCATCGGTCTCGCTGTCGGCGGTGCGCGTATCGACCCGATAACCGCCGGTAATCATCGACCGCAGATTGTTGAACACACCGGAAACCAGTACGAGCACGACATGCAGCAACACAAAGCCGACCAGTGAAAACGCCACGATGAAATGCAGCGTACGCGCGCTCTGGCGACCGCCGAAGATATCCAGCAGCCACGGCCAGGCCGCGTTCATGGTCGGCGACATCGTGAGCCCGGTCAGCACCATCAGCGGCAGCATGCCGAACAGTACGACCAGATACGTGAGCTTCTGCAGGCCGTTGTAGTCGCGGCCGTGGTCGAACTTGAAACGTGCGTGGTCGGCAATGGTTTTCGGCAGTGCACGCCACTGCGTGCGAGTGGGCCATATCTTCTGGCGGCGCTCGCGGCGGGCGAGGGTGTAGAACAGGTAGAGCAGCAGCAACGGCGTAAATAACCAGGCCGCGGCAAAGTGCCAGTAGCGGCCCATGGCCAGCCATTGCGGGCCGGGCAAGGTGGCCCATGCCGGAAAGGCGCGCTGTTCGAGTTTGCCGTCGCGGCGCGAAAGCCCCAGCAGGCCGGTGCTCTCAAAGACATGATCGCCAATACGCACAACGCCTTGCGGGGCGCCGTCAGCGCCGCGGCGCGCGGTGATCTGCAACGCCGGCTCGGCGAAATTCGAATCCTGGCCCCAGTACAGCGCGGGATGCGCGTTGAAAATCTGCAGGCCGCTCATCAGGAGCACGAGCAGACATAGCACCGTTATCCAGTGCCAGGCGCGAGTGAACAGGCTATGGCGCCGCAGCACCTGCGTTGACGCGTCGGCGCGTGTGTTCATATCGAGCACCGCAGCGCGAGACGCGCCTGCCAGGGGGCATCGGCAGGCACGGCGCGAGTACGCTTACATATCGTTGTCATCGTGCTGATTGTGCATGCTGTCGCCGCCCATATCAGTATCGCGATTCATGCTGTCGTGCGACGGGTTGTGGGCCGGGTCGAGCTGATTCTGATAGGTGGAGTCGCCCTGCGGGCCGTCCGCGCCGGGATCGGCGGCCATGTTGTCATCGCTCATGGATTGGTCGTGGCCCATTTCGCTGTCGTGCGACGGGTTGTCGGTCGGGTTGAGCTGATTCTGATAAGTGGAGTCGCCCTGGGGCCCGTCCGCGCCGGGGTCGGCGGCCATGTTGTCATCGCTCATGGGTTGGTCGTGGCTCAATTCGCTGTCGTGCGACATGGCGGCGTTGTCGTGGGCCATGGTGTCGTCGTCCATGGCGAGCACGCTAGCGCCCCAGCCGAGTGAACAGGCGAAAACAAGGGCTCCGGTCAGGCGGATATAGCGGTTTTGCAATGGGGTCACTTTCATCTCCTCGGTAACGAAAACGCCGCTCCGGGCTAAGGGGTCGTGCGGCGCTGTAGTGGTTGTTATGTGTAGCGCTCTGAATAGGGCGCATGTCTGAGCGCTATCTTCTATTGAACGTAATCGCCGGCTCATCGGTTGCATGACTGCGGCGCGATTGGCGTGCGTGTTTCGATCGTGTCCATAAAAAAGGCAGCCATGGAGGCTGCCTTTCGCAAGCATGATCGCTGTGGATCATTACGCGCTTCGATTACATGTTCGAATCGCTTTGCTGATTGAGCTCGCCGGAGCTGGTCGGGTCGCTTTCGCCTTGGGCGTTGTCGCCGTCGACACTGTTGCCGTCGCCCATGGTGTTACCACCGGACATGGTGTCCTGGCTGCCCATTGCGCCGTCATCCGACATCGAGCCCTGACCCTGCATGCCGTTGTCGTTGGACATCGTGCCCTCGTTGGACTGGTCGGCGTTGTAATCTTCGCCGCTCTGCTGGTCCTCGTCACTGCCGTAGCTGTCGTCGCGAGCGCTGTTCTCGCCGCTCATGCTGGTGCTGCTGGATGCGCCGCTTTCCACGGCCATGCCATCGTCGCTGCTCATGCCGGCTTCAGTGGACATGCCACTGTCGGTGCTGCTACCGGTTTCGGCAGCGAAGGCCGCGGGCGTCAGGGTGACGGCACCGGCGAACACAAGCGCGGTCAATACGGACGGGGTAAAATTCTTGATGGAACGCATACTGCAACTCCTCGGGGGTGTTCTTTACCAGACTGAAAATAAATGTCTGGAAAGCCAGCGTATAGGCGGTTTTTCGAACGACGGCTGAACGTCGTCGACGCCGCTAGGACGGATACTAGGTGCGTCGCTGCCGACACGATATCCGAAATTACACGCAGCCACGCCCGATCAGGCCTGTAAGTGACTACTGGCCGCAAGCATTTGTAATGCAATGAAATGAGATGTTCGATGCTTGGTAATAAAGATCGCCGAGATAGGCGTTGTCAACCCGTTCAGCCCAGACGAGAGAAACAGTGAACTCGACTTTCAGCCTTCATCTGAGCGTGCGCGCTTTAATGCTTTCGCTCGCTCTCGTCGTGTTGCCGGCAACGGCGTTTGCCCAGAACGATCGCGTTCTGGTTTTTGCGGCGGCGAGTCTGAAGAATGCGATGGACGGCGTCGTCGATGCCTACGAGCGGAGCCACAGTACCGAGGTCCGGGTGAGCTATGCTGGCAGCTCCACGCTCGCGCGCCAGATCGAACAGGGCGCACCGGCCGATATTTATGTCTCGGCCAATCAACGCTGGATGGATCGTCTCGAAGACACAGGCGCGATACAGCCGGCGTCACGCTTCGATGTGCTGCGCAATACGCTCGTATTGGTGGCGCCACGCGATAGCGACACCGCGCTGGAGCTTACGCGCAATACGGATCTTCGCGCAGCGCTCGGCAAGGCAGGCTATCTCGCCATGGCCAATACCGACGCGGTGCCTGCCGGGATTTATGGCCGCCAGGCACTGCAGAAGCTGGGTCTGTGGCCGTCGCTCCAGGGCCATATCGCCCAGGCGGATGACGTACGCGCGGCGCTTGCGCTGGTCGCCCGTGGCGAAGCGCCGCTGGGTGTGGTCTACGCCAGCGACGCGGTCGCCGAGGCAAACGTACGTGTGGTGGCTGAGTTCGCGAACGATAGTCACGATCCGATCGTCTACCCGGCAGCGCTTGTTCGCGATGTCGACAATCCGGCGGCCGAAGATCTGCTTTCGTTCATGCGTACGGACGAGGCCGCGGCGATTTTCCAACGTTGGGGTTTCGACGTCGTGGCAAGCGATGTCAGCGATTAAATGTTCGATGCCGCCACACTCGAGGTTCTAACGCTGAGTTTATGGGTTGCCACGACCGCGGTCGTGGTGAGCCTACCGCTGGCACTGGCCGTGGCCTGGTTTCTGGCGCGCTCGCAGTGGCGCGGCAAGATGGTTGTCGACGCGCTCGTACATCTGCCGTTGGTCATGCCGCCGGTAGTCACTGGCTATCTGCTGCTTGTGGGCCTTGGCCGCAACAGTCTCGTCGGGGGCTGGTTCGCGGATACCTTCGGGCTCGTTTTTGCGTTCAAGTGGACCGGTGCGGCTCTGGCGGGCGCCATCATGGGTTTCCCCTTGCTGGTACGGCCCATTCGCTTGTCGCTGGAAGCCATCGATAACCGCGTCGAAGCGGCCGCGGCCACGCTCGGCGCTTCGCCCATCTGGGTAGCGCTGACCGTCACCTTGCCGCTGGCGTTGCCGGGCGTGATCGCGGGGCTGGTACTCGCGTTTGCCCGCGCCCTGGGCGAGTTCGGCGCGACCATTACCTTTGCATCGAATATTCCCGGCGAGACACGTACGTTGCCGATCGCGATCTATACCTTTATTCAGGTGCCCGGTGGCGAAAGCCGGGCCGCGCAACTCATTATTGTTTCCATCGCCGTGTCGTTGACGGCGCTTGTCGCATCCGAATTGATCGCGCGCCGGGTCAAGCGGCTGCAGGCGGCGCCGTGACGCTTTCGGTCGATATAACGCATCGCCAGGGCGATTTCACCCTCGAATGCGCCTTCGAAAGCGACGCCCGAGTGACCGGTCTGTTCGGGCCCTCGGGCGCGGGCAAAAGCAGTCTGTTGCGTATCATCGCCGGGCTGGTGCGGCCCGACCTGGGCCGAGTGGAACTGGCCGGGCGCTGCGTATTCGATAGCCGGGCCGGGGTGCACGTGCCGGCGCACAGGCGTCGTATTGGCTACGTGTTCCAGCGCGCACGCCTGTTCGCGCATCTGAACGTGCGCCACAACCTGGGCTACGGGGCCTGGTTCGCACGCGAAAAACCGGGTCGTGCGCGTTTCCGCCAGGTGGTCGACATGCTCGATATCGGGCCGCTGCTCAATCGCCGCGTTACCGGCTTGTCCGGGGGCGAACAGCAGCGGGTGGCCATCGGCCGGGCATTATTATCGAACCCCGCCATGCTGCTGCTGGACGAACCCCTGGCTTCGCTGGACGTTGCACGTCGCCAGGAAGTGCTGCCGTATATCGAACGTCTGAGCGCGGAGTCCGAGCTGCCGATCGTGTTCGTGAGCCATCAGCTGGACGAATTGCTGCGCCTGGCCAATCGGCGGGTTGTGGCCGTTCGCGACGGCCGGGTGACGTTCAGCGGTCCGACCGCCGAGTTTCTGGCACAGCCGTCGCTGCTGGGCGCCGAGCAGGCCGGGGATGCCGGGGTGTTGTTGCGCGCTGAAATCATCGCGCATTGGCCCGGCGACGGGCTGACCGAGCTCGTCTGCGGTCGGCAATCTTTGTTCGTGCCGCATGTGGCGCATCCGGCCGGGTCTGCGATTACCCTGCACGTACGGGCACGCGACGTCATGCTGGCGCGCCAGCGCCCGCAGGATATCAGCGCCTTGAACGTGCTCGAAGCCCGTATCGAACAGCTCGTCGCCGACGGCGACTATGCAGTGAATGTCCATATGCGGGTGGGCGAGCAACCGCTGGAAGCCCGTATCACCCGGCGATCGGCCGAGGCGCTGGTCCTTGCCCCGGGCCAGACCATCCATGCCGTGGTCAAGAGTCTGGCCCTGGCCGAACAGGCGTGGGAGCGGCTGGGCGGACTCTAATGCGCAGCAACCGCAGGCGCCGGGGTGGCGGGTTCCTGGCCGCGCCGTGTCAGTCGATCTCAGCCGGCGTGAGCGGCGAAGCGCTGATGGATTTCCAGCACATGGACGATACTGGGTAGCAGCGCGGCCAGCGTTTCCTGTGCGCCTGAGCGGCTGCCCGGGAAGGTCAGCACGAGCGAATTGCCGGCAAAGCCGGATACGCCGCGCGAGAGCACCGCATAGGGGGTACGCCGCTGGCCGAAGGCACGGGCCGCTTCCATCAGCCCCGGCATGGGCGTTGTCAACAACGGTTCGACCGCTTCCACCACCCGGTCCTTCGGGCCGATGCCGGTGCCACCGACTGTGACGATCAGCTGGGCGTCGGCTGCGATCGCGGCGTCGAGCGCTTTGCGGACCTGTGTTTCATCGTCGTGCAGCAGCTGATAGTCGACCGGCGCGAAGCCGGCTTTCTCCAGGCCTTCGAGCACATGGCGACCGGCGGTATCCGGCTTGTGGCCGTCGGCCACCGGGTCCGAGACCATCAGTACGGTCGCCGACAACGGTTTTTTGAGCGTTCGCGTGAAGTGGCTCTTGCCACCGGTCTTGTCGAGCAGCCGCGTTTCGCCAATGGCCAGCTCTTCGGCCTCGGCATAGGGCTTGAGCATGTCGTAAAGCGTAAGCGCGGCCATGCTGGCGGCAGTGAGGGCTTCCATTTCCACGCCGGTGGGGCCGATTGTATGGACTTCGGCCTCGATCACCACGCGCTCGGCCTCGATATGGAAATGCACCTCGGCGGCATGGATGGGCAGCGGGTGACACAGCGGCAGCAGCTCATCCGTGCGCTTGGCGGCGAGAATGCCGGCAATACGGGCACTGGCCTGGGGGTCGCCTTTTTCGGTGTCGCGATCGGCGATACGCTGCAGGCAATGGCCGGGCGCATGGAAACTCGTTGTAGCGGTCGCCGAGCGCAGGGTCTCGGGCTTCATGCCGACATCTTTCATGACTGTGGTCCTGATTCACGGGCGGTATCCGCATCGCGCGGGCGTTCCGGCTGGGGCACTTCCTTGCCCTCGAGATAGGCGCTGCTGCCGTCGGCATAGAATTCGTTCTTCCATACCGCCACGCGTGCCTTGAGTTCTTCCAGCGCATAGCGTGCGGCTTCGAAGGCGGCGTCGCGGTGCACGGCGCGTACCACCACGTAGACGCTCACCTCGCCCAGGCCCAGGCGGCCGGTACGGTGCTGTATCCGGCAGGCATGGGCCTCGAATTTGTCCATGGCCTCGGCCTCGATATCGGCCAGCGTGCGGGCAGCGAGCGGGCCATAGGCCGAATAATCCATGGACTCCACCTCGCGGCCGGCGTTGTTCAGGCGCACGGTGCCGCCGAAGACCACCAGCGCCCCGCAACGATCGTCTGCGGTTTCCACCATCAGCGCGTCGAGGTCCAGGGGGGCGTCGGTCAGATGGCGGAGTGAATCCGCCTGCCCGCCGGACACCGGCGGGATCAGCGCGACCCTGTCGCCATCGGCCAACGGGGTATCGGTAGCCAGCAGAGTATCGCCGCGTGCGCAGGCGGTGCGTGAGAGCAGATCACGCGCGCTTGGATACTGCTGCTGTGCGCAGTCGATAAGCTGGGCGGGCGTGAACGGCGTGCCGAGGCGGAGGGCCACCGTGTCGGCGCCCATCAGCGCGGCAAGCTCGCCGAAACATTCGGCATGGACGGTAATCGAATCGCTCATGATCGGGTCACGGCAGAAATGCAATACGCAAGGCTAGAGGGTGGTTGCGACCGGGGCAATCGCCGACGGCTCGGCGGCGCGATCGCAGCGCGGTCAGTCGTCGTTAGCGCGGGCCGTCGTGCGGCCTGCGCCCGTGCACCAGAACGCCAGTGCGCTGGCCTCCAGTACGGCCGCCACCGCGAGCGCGCCCGGCCAGCCGCCGAGTTCGTAGGCGATGCCCGAGACGAGCGAACCGAGCGCGCCGAACAGAAAGAAACAGCCCATATAGGCGGTCGTGATCCGGCTGCGGGCATCCGGACGCAGGGTATAGATCGTGCTCTGGTTGAGAATCTGCACGCCCTGAACGCCCAGATCCATCAGCAGCAGTCCGACGATGATCGCGGTCAGGCTATGCGGGTTGAAGCCCATGAACACGAACGAGCCGCAGGCGAGCAACAGGAAAGCGCCGGTCGCCCAGCGTTCGTAGCCACTGTCGTGAAAACGCCCGGCCAGCGATGCACCCAGCGCGCCAGCCGCGCCGAACAGGCTGAACAGGCCGATGGTGGTTTCACTGTAGTTGTAGGGCGCGCCAGCGAGCAGGAAGGGCAGTACCGTCCAGGTGATGGTGAAGCCGGCAAAGCCAAAGGCGCCGTAGACGATACGCCGTCGCAGCACCGGTTCCTCGACCAGCAGCGCGCCCACCGAGCGCAGCACCTGGCCGTAGCGCAGCGTATTCACCGGCGGCGCGTTGTTCGGCAGTACCCGCCAGAGCAGGATTGTCTGGGCCAGCATGGCGATCGCGGCACAGCCGAATACGGCCCGCCAGCCGGCTATATCGGCGACGATGCCGGAAAACGCACGAGCCAGCAGAATGCCGATCAGCAACCCGCTCATCACCCGTCCGACCACCGCACCGCGCTGGGCCGGCGCGGCCAGGGTGGCGGCCATGGGCACCATGATCTGGGCCGAGGTGGCCGACAGGCCGATCACGAAGCTGGCCAGCACGAAATAGCCGAAGGCCGGGGCCAGCGCGGCCGCGGCCAGGGCCAGCGCGGTCACCAGACAGACGACACCGATCAGCCGACGACGATTGAAGAAATCGCCCACGGGCACGATGAACACCAGGCCGGCGGCATAGCCGAGCTGGGTAACGGTGATGATGGTGGTGGCGCCCGCCGACGAGATATCGAAGCTGCGGGTGAGCAGATCGAGCAGGGGCTGAGCGTAATAAATGTTGGCGACCGACAGGCCGCAGGCCACGGCCATCAGCCAGGCCAGCGGGGCCGACGGTGTGAGCTCGGTATGTTCGTTCGTCACAGCGGCAGTGGGTTCGAGAAAAGGCAGCGGATTCTAACGCTGTATTGTGCACAGGTGTGTTTTTGCGCTGACTGAACCCGTATTTCCGCGCGCGGACTGTTCGATAGCTGCACCGAGGGTGCAGGGGTTCCGCGTGGTGCGCGTCGACGCCTGATTTACCCGGCCGTGCCATGTTCGGGGCCGTAGCCGTTGTCCTTGCTCTGTGAATGGAGACAAAAAAACCCGCCTGAGCACAGGCGGGTTGGGCTGCCGACGCACGGCAGGTCGGCGCGAACGCCGACCGGACGATCAATCAGTCGTCGTCGCGTTCGCTGCGCAGGATTTCGCCGGTTTTGCCGTCGATGGTGAGCTCGACGCGCTGGCCGGCCGGGTCGGTGGCCTCGACATCGTAGCGATCCATATCGCGGTCGATTTCATCGATCTGGGTATAGTCCTGGCTCTCCAGCATCTGCACGACATCGACGAGCGATTTCATGTTCGAATCGGCGCTCGCGCCGGCATCGTTCTGGGCGAATGCAATGGCCGGACCCGCGGTCAGTGCGGCGGCCAGGGCGAGGGTGGCGATACGGCTGTTGAAGTGGGACATGCGTCCTCCTTGGGTTGAGTTCGGCGCCGAGTGTGGTCGCCAGCCTCCGAATACGTTGTGAATAGCGTGTTCATCGTCAATTCATCGTCGCGGCACGGACAATAGCTGCATGTCGCGCTCCTTAATTTCCTGTTTGCCGTGGTTGTGCCTGGGTTGCCTGTTGATCGGGGGCAGCGCGGCGCTGCACGCCGACGACGTCGATGCCGAAGGTGCCCGGCGTGCGCGTGATGCCGGCAAGATCGCGCCACTGCGCAGCCTGTTCGACAAGGTTGAGCGGGAGTGTCGCGGCCGCTTCGTTGAAATGGAGCTGGAGGAGGACGACGGCCGCTGGACCTACGAGATCAAGCTCATCGGCCCGGGCGGGGATGTCGCCGAACTTGAATACGATGCGGCCGACCTGCGCCTGCTCGAAGCCGAAGGCAAGGGACTCGACGCACTCGAATGCGTGCCGCCCGGCACGCCGGACTGATTCCAAGAATTGTGCCTATGAGACTGCTGGTTGTAGAAGACGAGCCCACCCTGTGCGAACAGCTCGAAGAGGCGCTCGGCGAGGCGGGTTATGCCGTGGATATCGCCGTCGATGGCGAAGACGGAGCCTATCGCGGTGCCACCGAGCCATACGATGCGATCGTGCTCGATCTGGGCCTGCCGCGCCTCGACGGCTTGAGCGTGCTGCGCGGCTGGCGCGTCGAGGGCGTGAATGTGCCGGTACTCATCCTCACCGCCCGCGGCGAATGGCACGAAAAGGTCGACGGCATGGACGCCGGCGCCGACGACTATCTGGCCAAGCCGTTTCGAATGGAGGAACTGCTGGCCCGACTGCGGGCGTTGATTCGTCGTGCCAGCGGCATGGCCTCGCCGGTGCTCGAGGTGGGCGAAGTCAGCCTCGACACGCGCAGCGCGCGGGTCGCGGTCGCAGGGCGGCCGGTCAAACTCACCGGTCACGAATACCGTGTGCTGGCTTATCTGATGCACCATGCCGACGAAGTGGTCTCGCGCAGCGAACTCATCGAGCATATCTATGCACAGGATTTCGATCGCGACTCGAATACGATCGAAGTGTTTATCCGGCGGCTGCGCCAGAAGCTCGATAACGACGCGATCGTGACCGTGCGCGGCTTCGGTTATCGCTTCGATGCGAGCGCGGGTAGCTGAGCATCCATGGCACGCATGTCGCTACAGCGGCGCCTGTTTCTGGGGGCGGCTATCTGGATCCTACTCGCGCTCGCGACCACCGCACTGTTGCTGTCGGTGCTGTTTCGCAACCATCTGGAAAACGATCTGGTCCGGCGCCTGGACGCCGATTTCCTTCAGCTGGTGTCCCAGTTCGATGTGGATGGCCAGGGCCGACTGCTGCATTCGGTGGCCATGAGCGACCCGCTCTATCAGCGTGTCCTCTCCGGGCGCTATTGGCAGATCGAGCGCGATGGCGTGGTGAGCCTGCATTCGCGCTCGCTCTGGGATGCCACTCTGGACCCGGGCAAAGACACGACCGGCGCGCGGGTGCGCCTGGCCGGCCCGCGCGACGCGCCACTGCTGGCCGTGGTGCGCAATATCACCGTGCCGAACGTGGCCGAGCCCTTGCGTCTGACCGTGGCCGCCAGTCTCGCGCCGGTGGACGCGGCGGTGGCCGAGTTTCGGCGCACCACGCTCATCGCACTCGGCGTGCTGGCCGCGGGCCTGATTCTGGCAGCGGCCCTGCAGGTGCGCCTGGGGCTGCGCCCGCTCGGCAAGCTGCGCGGCGAGCTGGCGACGATCCGCGATTCGCGTGCGACCCGACTGTCGGGCGATTACCCGCTCGAGGTCGAGCCGCTGGTGGCCGATCTCAACAGCGTGCTGGCCCATAACGAAACCCTGATCGAGCGCGCGCGCCGCCAGGCCGGCAATCTCGCCCATGCATTGAAAACGCCGCTGTCGGTCATCGGTAACGAGGCGGCCCGCCTGGGCGCCGACGGTCAGAGCCGGCGCGCCGAGCGTCTGCAGCACGAAGTCGCGGCCATGCAGCGCCATATCGACTGGCATCTGGCGCGCACCCGTATCGCCGGGCAGGGCGGTAGCCGGCAGGCTACATCGGTGGCCGAGGCGCTGGCCCGGCTGCAACGCACGCTGCAACGCCTCTACGGCGCCAACGGTCTGGTCATCGATATCGATTCGCCCGACATGATCCGTTTCGCCGGCGAGCAGCGCGATCTGGAGCAGATGCTGGGCAACCTGATGGAAAACGCCTGCAAGTGGGCCCGCGGCGTGGTCGAGGTGCGCGTTGCAGCCCGCGCCGCGTCGCTGGTCGTTCAGGTTGACGACGACGGGCCGGGCCTGACCCCCGAGCAGCGCAGCCAGGCGATACGGCCCGGCCAGCGTTTCGATGAGGCCGTGCCCGGCTCCGGGCTTGGCCTGGCCATCGTCAGCGATCTGGCCGACGCCTATACCGGTACCCTGCGGCTTGAAGACGCCGAGCTCGGCGGGCTGTCGGCACGGCTGACGCTACCGCGGGCGCCGGACGGATCTTAGGGCCTGTTTACTCATTAACAGGCCGCAGGGCGACAAGCGCTAGCGCCGGTGCGTCTGCACGCCGCCGTCGGCGGCCACGACCAGCACATCGGCCGGGCGGCGCGCGAACAGGCCGACCGTCACCACGCCGGGAATGGCGTTGATGGCGTCCTCCAGTTCGATCGGGTTCATGATCTCGAGGTTATGCACATCGAGGATCGGGTGTCCGTTGTCGGACAGGAAGCCCATGCGCAGCTCCGGCTCGCCGCCGAGTTTGACCAGGGCCCGCGCCACGCTCGAGCGCCCCATTTCGATCACCTCCACCGGCAACGGAAAGCGCCCCAGAAGATCGACCTGCTTGGAGGCGTCGACCATGCAGATGAAAGTGCGCGCCGCGCCGGCGATGATCTTTTCGCGGGTAAGCGCGCCGCCGCCGCCCTTGATCAGCTCCAGATGCTCGTTGGCTTCATCCGCGCCGTCGATATACACGCCCAGCGCGCCTGCGGTGTTGAGGTCCACCACATCGAAGCCGGCTGCGCGCAGTCGTTCGGTGGTGGCTTTCGAGCTGGACACACAGCCGGGGATATCCGGCTCGCGCTCGGCGAGCACGTCGATGAAGTGGTTGACCGTCGAACCCGTGCCCACGCCGAGATATTCGCCGTCGTTGACGTATTCGTAGGCGGCTTCCGCCGCGGCGCGTTTGAGATCGTCCTGTTTGCCCATTAAAGCTTTCCTGCTGCGATGTCGAAAAAGAATAAGCGCTGAAAATCAGTGGTCGCGCGCGCCGAATATATCGGTGCCGACACGTACATGCGTCGCACCCTCGGCGATCGCGGCTTCGAGATCGGTGCTCATGCCCATCGACAGCGTGTCGAGGGCGTGGCCGCGGTCATTGAGTCGTTGCATGAGATCGCGCAGCGCGGCAAAGGGTTTGCGCTGGCCGGCTTCATCGTCGCGGGGCGCGGGAATGGTCATCAACCCGCGTAGCCGCACGTGCTCGAGTTCGACGATCTGGTCGGCCAGTTCGACGACGGCGTCGGGGGCCAGGCCGGACTTGCTGGCCTCGGCATCGATATTGACCTGGATACACAGATTCAGCGGCGCCAGGCCTTCCGGGCGCTGATCGGAGAGCCGGCGCGCGATCTTGAAACGGTCGATGGCATGGGCCCAGGCAAAATTTGATGCGATATCACGGGTCTTGTTCGACTGAATGTCGCCGATAAAGTGCCAGAGAGGTTCGCGCTCGGTCAGTGCGCCGATCTTGGCGAGCGCATCCTGGAGATAGTTTTCGCCGAAATCGCGCTGGCCGTGGTCGAGCGCATCGCGTACGCGGTCGACCGGTTTGGTCTTGGATACGGCGACCAGGGTGATATCGGCCGGGTCGCGGTTCGCGGCCTGGGCCGCCCGGGCAATGCGATCGCGCACGCGATCGAGGGCGTCGGCGATGGATGGGGTTGAATCGGTCGGCATGGAAACAGTTTTCGTTCGGCTGCGTTGGGTTAGGATTAGGATAACGCGGCCGGCCTAGCAGGGAGCACGTCGGGGACCTATGGATATTTCCCAGTTACTGGCCTTTTCGGTCAAACAGAATGCCTCGGATCTGCATTTGTCGGGCGGTTTGCCGCCGATGATCCGGGTGGACGGCGATATGCGGCGCATCAATCTGCCGCCGCTGGAACACAAGGAAGTGTTCGATCTCGTCTACGACATCATGAACGATCGCCAGCGCAAGGCCTACGACGAGCACCTGGAAACAGACTTTTCGTTCGAGATCCCGAATCTCGCGCGTTTTCGTGTCAACGTGTTCAACCAGAACCGCGGCGCGGCAGCGGTGTTTCGTACCATTCCCTCCCAGGTGCTCACGCTCGAAGAGCTGGATGCGCCCAAGGTCTTTCGCGATATCGCAGCGCTGCCGCGCGGGCTGGTGCTGGTGACCGGGCCGACCGGTTCAGGTAAGTCGACCACGCTCGCTGCCATGGTCAACCACAAGAACGAAACCGAACTCGGGCATATCCTCACCATCGAGGACCCGATCGAATTCGTGCACAGCTCTCAGAAATGCCTGGTCAACCAGCGTGAAGTCGAGCGCGACACCCATTCCTTCGCGGCGGCACTGCGCAGCGCCCTGCGCGAGGATCCGGACACCATCCTGGTGGGCGAGCTGCGCGATCTGGAAACCATCCGGCTGGCACTGACCGCGGCCGAAACCGGCCACCTGGTGTTCGGCACCCTGCATACCTCGTCGGCGGCCAAGACCATCGACCGTATCATCGACGTGTTTCCCGGCGCGGAGAAAGACATGGTGCGGGCGATGCTGTCGGAATCGCTGCGCGCGGTCATCTCCCAGACCCTGCTCAAGAAGAAGGCCGGCGGCCGTGTCGCGGCCCACGAAATCATGATGGGCACGCCGGCGATTCGTAACCTGATTCGCGAAGGCAAGATCGCGCAGATGTATTCGTCGATCCAGACCGGCCAGTCGGCGGGCATGCAGACCCTCGACCAGTGCCTGCAGGATTTGGTGCGCCGTGGCGTGGTGACCCGCGACGAGGCCGGCCGCAAGGCGGTCAATCGCGAGTCGCTGAGCAGCAATAGCTAGGGGCGTCGATCATGGATCGTGCACAGGCAACAAAACTTCTCACCGTCCTGCTCGAGCGGCTCGTAGCCGAGGGCGGATCGGATCTGTTCATCACCGCCGGCTTTCCGCCGGCGATCAAGCACGACGGCCAGATATCTCCGCTCATGGAGCGGCCGCTTACCCACGAGCAGTCGTCGCTGATCGTGCGCTCGATCATGAACGATCGCCAGGCCCGCGAATTCGACGAGTACAAGGAATGTCAGTTCGCGATTTCGCCACCGTCCGGGCGTTTTCGTATTTCGGCGTTCGTGCAGCAGGGCCGGGTCGGCGCGGTCATCCGCGTGATCAATACCGAAATCCCGGACTTCGATGCGCTGGGCCTGCCGCCGGTGCTCAAGGACGTGGTCATGGGCGAGCGCGGCCTGGTGATCATGGCCGGCGCGACCGGCTCGGGTAAATCGACCTCGCTGGCGGCGATGCTCGGCCATCGCAACAGCAACGCGGCCGGCCATATCATCACCATCGAGGATCCGATCGAGTTCGTGCATCCGCACAAGAAATCGATCGTGACCCAGCGCGAAGTCGGCGTGGATACCCAGTCCTGGGACAACGCGCTCAAGAACACGTTGCGCCAGGCGCCAAACGTGATTCTCGTAGGCGAAGTGCGTACCCGCGAAACCATGGAATACGCGATCAACTTCGCCGAAACCGGCCATCTGGTGCTGTGCACGCTGCACGCGAACTCGGCGAACCAGGCGCTCGATCGCATCATCAACTTCTTCGACGAAGCCCGGCGCGAGCAGCTGCTCATGGACTTGTCGCTGAATATGCGCGCGCTTCTGTCGCAGCGACTGGTGCGCAAGGAAGGCGGCGGGCGCTGCGCGGCGATGGAGATTCTGCTCAACACGCCGCATGTGGCCGACATGATCTTCAAGGGCAAGGTCGGCGAACTCAAGGAAGTCATGGCGCGCGGCAACGAGCAGGGCATGATTACTTTCGACCAGAGCCTGTTCAAGCTGTTCGAAGCCGGCGAAATCGACTATGGCGAAGCGCTTCGACATGCCGACTCGCAAAACGAGCTGCGCCTGAACATCAAGCTCAACAGCAAGCGTGTACGCAAGGATCTGCGCGACGACGCCGACGTAAACGCGCTGTCGGTGCATGACGATGAAGAACACGAAGCCGCCGACGAGGGGATGTACCGCGATGAGCGATAGCGCGCACGACACCGATCACGCCCTTGAGGCGGTAGAGCCGTATCTGCAGCTGGCGATCGACAAGAACGCCTCGGATCTGTATTTCACCACCCATGCGCCGGTCATGCTGCGCGTGGAAGGCGAAATCTATCCGGTCAAGAGCAAGACCCGTGAGCCGTTGACCCCGGATCGCGTGGAGGCCCTGGTGCTCAGCATCATGACCGACGATCAGAAGGCCCACTACGAACAGCATCACGAAGTGGACTTCGCCTACCGCTTCGGGCTGCAGGGCCGCTTTCGTGTCAACGTATTCCGCCAGCGCGGATCGGCGGCGATGGTGCTGCGCAATATCGGCAACGTGCCGGATTTCGACACCTTCGACCTGCCGCCCGTTCTCAAGCGCCTGTCCATGCAAAAGCGCGGTCTGATCATGGTGGTAGGCGCGACCGGCTCGGGTAAGTCGACCACGCTGGCGGCGATGATCAACCATCGCAGCGAGAACGCGAACGGGCATATCCTCACTATCGAGGACCCGATCGAATTCATGTATCGGCACAAGCGCTCGATCGTCAATCAGCGCGAGCTGGGTACCGATACGCTGGATTTCGCGCGTGCCGTGCGCAGCGCCATGCGTGAAGCTCCCGACGTCGTCCAGATTGGCGAAACCCGCGACCTGGCCACTGCCGAGGCGGCCATCCAGCTGGCGGGTACCGGGCATCTGGCGCTGACCACCCTGCACGGCAATAACGCCTATCAGGCGTTACAACGCCTGATCGCCCTGTTTCCGGAATTTGCGCGTGAAGCGTTGTTCATGGATCTGTCGCTGAACCTGCGCGCGATCATCTCGCAGCGTCTGGTACGCGGCGTGGGCGGCAAGCGGGTGGCCGCCTTCGAAATTCTGCTGAATACGCCCTATATCGCCGATCTCATCCGCCAGGGCCGTATCGACTCGGTGCGCGAAGCCATGTCGGAAGGCGACGGCGGCGAAGGCATGGCCACGTTCGACGATTCCTTGCTGGCGCTGGTGCGCGAGGGCCAGATCAGTCAGGAACAGGCGCTGGCCTATGCGGATTCGCGCGAGAATCTGCAAAGTCGCATGGCGTTCGAGCATCTGTAGGCAAGCTCTGCACAACCTGTCACGGTCGCGCGGGGTGCTTTGCGCGCGCTTGGCAGACAAGTGAGAGCGTAGCGTGCCCAAGCGAATAACAAGTGCACGGTAGCGAACGCTGGCGCCGATCAAACGCGCGCAAAGCCCGGGCCACGAAGGGGTTCGGCCTTACAGACGCCGCGACTGTGTTGCCGCGCTTGACCTGCCAATGAGGCAGGCGCTGCGCTCGCACGCCTTGTCGCAACGCATTTGAGCACTCGAACGCGAACCGCGAGAGGTTATGCAGAGCCTCTCTAGCAATGCTTGCCGCGACGGCGCCTTGCCAGAGTGGCCCTATTGCGGCGAGGATTGGCGCTCCTTGTTAAACGGGATGGTGGATGAGTTCGCAACCGCCCAACACGGGCGCCGCGTCCGAAAGCGAAGACAAGGCCGTGATCGGCTGGCGCGAATGGGTCAGCCTGCCCGAGCTGGGCATTGACTGGATCAAGGCCAAGATCGATACCGGCGCCCGCACCTCGGCACTGCATACCTTCCAGCTCGATGTGGGCCACGAGCATGGTGCCAAGCTCGCGCGTTTTGGCGTGCATCCGTTTCAGCGCGATAGCGACACGATTACCTGGTGCAGCGCGTCGGTGGTGGACGAGCGCAGCGTGCGCGACTCCGGCGGCCACCAGGAATGGCGGTTCGTCATTGAAACGCCGGTGCGCATGGCACAGCGCGAGTGGCCAATCGAGATTACATTGACCGCGCGCGATACAATGTTGTTCCGCATGCTGCTCGGTCGAACGGCCATGCGCTATCTTCGGGTCGACCCCCTCGCTTCCTTTATCACCGGCCGGCCGCCGGAAGGCTGATCGCTATGCAAATTGCAATAATGTCGCGTAACCGCAACCTCTATTCCACGCGTCGTCTGATCGAGGCCTGCAAGTCGCGCGGTCACGAGGTCACGGTGATCGACCCGCTGCGCTGCTATATGAACATCGTTCCGCATGCGCCGGAAATTCATTACAAGGGCAAGCGCCTGGAAGGCTTCGACGCGGTCATCCCGCGTATCGGTGCCTCGATTACGTTCTATGCGACAGCGGTGCTACGCCAGTTCGAGATGATCGGCGTCTATCCGCTCAACGAATCCGTGGCGATTTCACGCTCGCGCGACAAGCTGCGCTCCATGCAGCTGCTGTGTCGCAAGGGTATTGGCCTGCCGGTGACCGGTTTTGCGCATTCCCCGGACGACACCGACGATCTGCTTGAGCTTGTGGGCGGCAATCAGTACGTGATCAAGCTCACCGAAGGCACCCAGGGCAAGGGCGTGGTGCTCACCGAAACCCGCGGTGCGGCGGAGTCGGTCATCGACGCCTTTCGTGGCCTGGATGCGCACTTTCTGGTGCAGGAGTTCGTCAAGGAAGCCAAGGGCGCGGATGTGCGCTGTTTCGTGATCGGCGACAAGGTCGTGGCGTCGATGAAACGCCAGGGCAAGGAAGGCGAGTTTCGCTCCAACCTGCATCGCGGCGGTTCCGCGTCGGTGATCAAGATCACCCCGGAAGAGCGTTCGACCGCGGTGCGCGCCGCCAAGATCATGGGCCTCAACGTGGCCGGTGTGGACCTGCTGCGTTCGAACCACGGTCCGGTGGTCATGGAGGTCAATTCCTCCCCCGGGCTGGAAGGCATCGAGACGGCCACGGGCAAGGATGTGGCCGGCCAGATCATCGGCTTTATCGAAACCTACTCCAAACGCGGCAAGACCCGTACTCGCGGCGGCGGCTGATTATCGCCCTGCTGCGAGCCGCGATATAGAAAACGGCAGCGTTCTCGGCGCTGCCGTTTTTCGATGGGCGTCGACAACTGCTGAAAATTTCGGCTGCCGGGTGCCGAATCAATAGGAATATCGAGCCTGCGTATGAGCGACGACAACAAAAAACAAACCGCTGCCGACGAGTATCGCGCCTTCGACGCACTTGAAATTGGCGGTCAGACCATCGAAGCCGGTACGCGAACGACGATCGATCTGCCGGTGACCGATCTCTATACCCACGCCAAGCTCACCATGCCCGTCAACGTCATCCGGGGTCGGCGCCCGGGGCCAACGCTGTTCGTTTCGGCCGCGGTACACGGCGACGAACTCAACGGTGTGGAAATCATCCGACGACTGCTCAAGCTGCGCGGACTCAAACAGATTCGCGGCACGCTGATCGCCGTGCCGATCGTCAACGTACACGGCTTTTTGCGCCACTCGCGCTACCTGCCGGATCGGCGTGATCTCAACCGTTCGTTCCCGGGCTCGGCCAAGGGGTCGGTGGCCTCGCGCCTGGCCAAGGTCTTCGTCGACGAGATTCTGGCCAAGGCCGACTACGGCATCGATCTACACACCGGGGCCATCCATCGCGCCAATCTGCCGCAGATTCGGGCCGATCTGTCCAACGACGAAACCCGCCGGCTGGCCGAGGCCTTTGGCTGCCCGTTGCTCATCGATGCCAGCCTGCGTGAAGGCTCGCTGCGTGAGCACGCCAACGAAAAGGGCGTGCCTCTGCTGCTCTACGAGGCGGGCGAGGCGTTGCGCTTCGACGAGTTTTCCATTCGTGCCGGCGTACGCGGCATTTCCGGCGTGATGCGCGAACTGGGTATGCTGCCCATGCGCGGCAAACGCGCGCCGCACAAATCGGTGGTTGCCCTCGATTCCAACTGGGAGCGTGCCCCGGAGTCCGGCATTCTGCGTTCGCTGGTCGAGCTCGGCGAGTACGTCAGCAAGGACCAGGTTCTGGCCTATATTGCCGACCCGTTCGGCGAAACCGAAGTGGCCGTGACCTCGGAGCACCCCGGCATCGTGATCGGGCGCTCCTACCTGCCGCTGGCCCATGCCGGCGACGCTCTGTACCACGTCGCCCGCGTCAAGGGCGCCCAGAAGCTGGCCAGCCGGGTCGAGGCCTACCAGTCCGACAATGAACCGGACGGTTTCGACGACCGCGGCGAATCGGGCGAGCCGCCGATCGTATAGCAGCCCGCCAGCACACCGTACCTAGTCGCTGAAGATCAGCACCACGCAGGCCGCGGTCAGCGCCCCCATAAGCGCGTTGAACACCCGCCACGACCGGGGCGAGCGCAGCCGCGCGCCCAGCGTACGACCGAACAACGCCCAGAAGGACACGCAGGGAAAGGCAACGGCTTCCATGAGCAGCGCCAGCAACAGGGCGTTAACCATCAGCGAGCCCTCGGCGGGTAGGAATGAAGCCGTCAGCGTCAGTCCCATGATCCAGGCCTTGGGGTTGGCGAACTGAAAGGCGGCGGCCTCCCACGCGTTGAGCGGCCGCGCGGAATGCGTCGTATCTAGATTCGGCGGGGGCGCCGTGGCGATACGCCAGGCCAGATAGAGCAGATAGGCGCTGCCGGCGAGCCGCAATACCCATTGCACGCTTTCGTAGCGTTCGAATACGGCGCCCAGCCCCAGCGCGATAGCCATGAACAGCACTACGCAGCCGCCGAGGATGCCGGCGATATGGGGCAGTGTACGGAGATAGCCATAGCGCGCGCCCGAGGCGGTCAGCATCAGGTTGTTCGGCCCCGGCGTGCCGGACATGGCCACGCTGAACAGGGCGATCGATAGCAGTCCGTTGAACGTGGTCATGACTTGGGTCGGAGGTGACGTCCGGCGACATGCCGGCGAAACGTATTGCGCGTGAACATGATTTCTGCTTAATTGTATGGGTACAAAGTAGCGGTTCGGTCCGATTTGTGTCGCTTATTCGAACTTTATAACGCATGGGATTAGCGTCAATGTTTTTATTGTCACCATGACAATTTGGGTGCCCGTGCTAACCGGCGAGGGGCCACGCTACCGCCAGGTCGCCGATGCCATCGTGGCCGCCATCGGCGCCGGTGAATTGGCGGAGGCCGAGAAGCTGCCGCCCCAGCGCCGATTGGCCCATGCGCTGGGGGTCACCACCGGCACCATTACGCGTGCGTACGCCGAAGTGGAGCGGCGTGGCTTCGTGCAGGCCCGTGTAGGCAGCGGTACGTATGTGTGCGCCTCGGTGCCGGACACATTCACGCACGTTCGACCCGAGGGTGATGCCGGGCAAGTCGATCTGTCGCTGTCCCTGCCGCCACCCTGTGACTTGCGCGCGCAGGGGCTGGGTCGTGCCATGGCCGCGCTGCAGATCGACGTATCGGCGCTCACGCATGCCATGGACTATCAGCCCGAAGGCGGATTGGATATGCACCGTCGCGTCTATGCACGATGGCTCACGCAGCTGGGCCTGCCCATGGCCGCCGATGAGCTGCTCATCGACCAGGGTGGCATGAACGGGATCTTTCTGAGCCTGTCGACCCTGCTCGCGCCGGGCGAACGCCTGGCCGCCGAGATGCTCACCTATCCCGGCCTCATCAGCGTTGCCCAGCAGCTGGGCATACGCACGGTCGCGGTCGAGCACGACGAACAGGGCATCGATATCGACGCGCTGGCCATGCGCCACGAACGCCAGCCCTTCGCGGCGTTGTATGTCATGCCCGAGCATCAGAATCCGACCACCGTGGCCCTGTCGGAGTCGCGCCGTCAGGCGCTCGTAGCGCTCGCCCGCGAACGCGATTTCTGGCTGATAGAGGACGGCGTTCAATACATCCGCGAGCGGGCGACGCCGCTTTATCAAATCGCGCCCGAGCGTACGGTCTATCTGTTTTCGGTAGCCAAGATGCTCGGTGGCGGCATGCGATCGGGCGTCATTCGCGTACCGGCGACGTTACGCTCGCGCATGGCCGCAGCACTGCGTAACCAAAGCTGGATGCCGCCGCCGCTGATCGCCAGCCTGGTCTGTCGCTGGATCGAGAGCGGCGATGCCGATCGCCTATTGGACTGGCAGTGCGAGGAAATGGCCGCGCGCCATGCGCTGGTCGAAAGGTATCTGTCCGGCTATAAATACAGCGGCCGGGCGGACGGTTTTTATATCTGGCTTCGTTTGCCGGCCGGTCGGCGCGCGAACGGGTTTGTCGATGAGCTGGCCGAAAGCGGGGTACGCGTGACGCCCGCGGAGCCGTTCTGCGTGGGCAGCGAGCCGGCGCCACAAGCGATTCGTATCTGTATTAGCGCAGCAAGCGATCGCGAGGCACTGGAACGGGCCCTGGCCACGATTCGCGAGCGGCTGGACTCGCCGGGCCCGGCCGTGTGGCGCACGCTCTAAGTCGCCTGGTCAGACCGTCGCCAACCGCCCTCGAAGGGGTCAGCGCGCGTTGCGGTTGCCGGCGATGATCGCCATCACCGCCATGCGGATCGCAATGCCGTTGGTCACCTGTTCCAGAATCACCGACTGCTGGCCGTAGGCAATATCGGCGTTGATTTCCACGCCGCGGTTGATGGGGCCGGGGTGCATGATCAGTGCGTCGTTTTTCGCATGGGCGAGATTGGCCGCGGTCAGGCCGAACTGCTGGTGGTAATCCTCGACTCCGGCCAGGGCATCGCCCTCGATACGCTCGCGCTGGATGCGCAGCCCCATGACCACATCGGCATTGGCCAGGCCGTGCGCGATATCGCCGCTGGCCGCTACGCCGAGCGCATCGGCGTCCGCCGGCAGGAAGTGCGTCGGGCCGACCACGCGAATATCGGTGGTGCCGAGCGTGCGCAGCGCATGAATGGTGGAGTGGGCCACCCGCGAGTGGCGTACGTCGCCCACGATCGCCACACGCAGGTTGGCGAAATCGGGGCGGTGGCGACGAATGGTGAAGACGTCGAGCAGCGCCTGGGTAGGGTGGGCATGGCTGCCGTCGCCGGCGTTGATGATGGCGACGTGGTTGGCGGCATGGGCGGCAAAACGCGCGGCCGCGCCGTTTTCCGGATGACGAATGGCAAAGATGTCCGCGCCCATGGCCTGCAGGGTATAGAGCGTGTCGAGATCGTCCTCGCCCTTGGAGCGCGAGGAATGGGCCACGTCCATATTGATCACGTCGGCGGACAGGCGCTTGGCCGCCAGCTCGAACGTGGTACGCGTACGCGTGGAGTTCTCGAAGAACAGGTTGAACACCGTCTTGCCGCGCAGCAGCGGCACCTTCTTCGGCGATGTGCCGGGCGCCGGTACGAACGTCTCGGCGGTGTCCAGAATCTGTTCGATCAGGGGGCGCGGCAGGCCTTCGGTGGTGATCAGATGGCGCAGACCGCCGTTGGAATCGAGCTGAATATCCGGGCTCATGAACGGGCTCCGTCGTTTAAACCAGCGGCGGATCGGCGCTGCAGTGCCTCAAGCAGGGCCATCGCCTGATCGGCCTGATCCAGCGGCACGAACAGATGATCGTGGCGCGTGCCGGCCACGACGTTGCAGGCGATATCCGCCTCGGCAAGCACGTCGGCCACGGCAGCGGTCAGGCCGACCGCGGCCAGCGACGAGTACACCTTGAGGGTGATCCAGCAGCAGCGCAGCTCGCTGAGGCAGGCCGTGGGCGGTACGGCCGATTCCTGTGCCACGATCGAGATGCCCTCGGGTTCGTGCATGAAACACAGCACTCGCTCGAAGTCGATATCGTCGATACGGGCGGCGCTTGCGAATCGATAGACGCCGGCCTGGCGCTCGGGGCGTAGCCCGCTCAAAAGCCGGGCGAGATCGCGTTCGCCGTCGTCGCGGCCGCGCTGCGCCGGGCTCACTGCATGATCAGACGCAGCGGCTCGGGGCCGGTGAGTTTGATGCGTTCGCCCTTGGCGATATCCAGCTGCAGGCCGACCGCGTCCGGCGCGAAGGGCAGCTCACGCGCACCGCGATCGACCAGCACGGCGAGTTTCACCGCGGCAGGGCGACCGTAGTCGAACAGTTCGTTGAGCGCGGCCCGCACGGTCCGCCCGGTATAAAGCACGTCGTCGACCAGGATCACCGTCTTGCCGTCGATATCGGCATCGATACGCGAGGGCCCCACGCTGGGGTGCAGGCCGATGGTAGAGAAATCGTCTCGATAGAAACTGATGTTGAGCGTGCCCAGCGGTGCGGCGAGCGCGAAATGGGCATGCAGTCGTTCGGCGAGCCAGGCACCGCCGGTTTCTACACCAATCATCACCGCGTCGGGATCGGCCGCAACCACCGGCGCCAGCGCCGATTCGAGTGCGGCAAGCGCGGCATCGACATCGAAGGTCTTGGACGGAGAAGTATCAGTTGGCGTCATGGCGTGGCTCTTGGTTCGGGTAGCGGTCAATCGGAAACACGCGAATCATGATGCCCCGCCGTTGGCGAGCCAGCCTTCGAGGATGACCTGGGCGGCCATGGAGTCGGAATCGCCCTTGGCCAGGCGCTTACCGCGGCTACCGCTGGCACGCGCGGTACGCAGGCGTTCCATGGCCTCTATGGTGGAAAAACGCTCGTCCATGGCGTGCACGGGAATATCGAAATGCTCGCCGAGCTGGCGCATGAACTCTTGTGCGTTTTCGGTCATGGGCTGGCTGGAGCCGTCGTTCGCCAGGGGCAGGCCGACCACCAGCCCGCCCGGGCGCCATTCGGCCACGATACGGGTGAGCCCCTGCCAGTCCGGGCCGCCGCCGGCGTTGCTGTAGTGCAGCGTGGTCAACGCCTGGGCATTACCGGTAATGGCATTGCCCACGGCCACACCGATGCGCTTGGTGCCGAAATCGAAGCCCAGCAATACGTTTGCGTCACCGGCCATGGGCGTGCTCCGTGATGCTAGGCATGGCCGACCAGGCCCGATAGCTGATGGGCTTCCAGGCCAAGCAGGCGCGCCGCTGCGGCCCAGCGCGTCTCCACCGGCGTGGAAAATATTATCGGGTCGCTGGCCGGTGTATTCAGCCAGCTGTTGGCCAGCATTTCGTCTTCGAGCTGGCCCGCGCCCCAACCGGCATAGCCGAGGGTGATCAGATACTCGCTGGGCCCGAAGCCGTTGCCGATGGCTTCCAGCACGTCGCGCGAGGTGGTCAGGGCCAGGCCGCCGCCCACCTTGAGGGTGGATTCCCAGTGGCCCTCGTCGCGATGCAGTACGAAGCCGCGCTCGGTCTGTACCGGGCCGCCCCAGTAGACCGGCTGCTTGGCCGGCACTTGGGCTTCGATGTCCATATGCGCGAGCATGTCGTGCACGGACAGATCGCTGGGTTTGTTGATCACCAGCCCCATGGCGCCATCGTCGTTGTGCTCGGCGATGAAGGTCACGCTATCGGCGAAATCGCCGCCGACACGGCCCGGCATGGCGAGCAGGAACTGGTTACGGAATATTCCATGTGTCATGGCGTCATTATCCGCCGAGCGTTCGCATACGGGCAAATGATTGCCCGCGTGATTATTCATCCGGCCCGAAAATAGCTTATTTCATGGACAGGTTTCGGGTTGATAACGCGTGTTCGCGAAAGCACGCGCGCCACGGCGAACGGCCGTGAAGGCCCTGGAAGAAACGACGGACAGGTGCCGGCGTTCGACCCGGTCAGCTGCTTTGATGGCGGGCTAGGGCGTGTCGTCGAGAGATAGGCCACCGCCGCATCGGCGACCAGGCCGCGACCAGACAAGGCATCGCGAGTGGCCCGTGGTTATTCCACGTTAGCGAGCCAACCCATGAACCATAACGCCGGATTGCCGTGGCTTGGGCGCCGACCGATCGTTATTCGTTGGGAATTGCCCGTTGCGGACGCGCCATACGTCGTTGCGGGCCTTGACCGTGGGCCCGCCACGCTCGGCGGCCCGCGTCTTGCCTGACACGCCTATAGCCAGTGCCGATAGACCCTAATCGTTGCTGCTGATCTCGTTCGAGTTGCCTGCCTCGAAAAGCCAGTCGTAGGCGAAGCTCAGTTCGTTGGTGAGCGCCTTGAGCGGCTCGGCAAAAGGCGGATAGGGCGCCGCCCCGCGCACGATCGCAAGCGCAGCGTTGTCGAGCGCGTTGTTGCCGGAAGAACGCAGTACGCGCACGGCAAGCAACGTGCCGTCGGCTCGTACGCGCACGGCCATGGTCAAGCGTCGCGGCCGCGCGGCGTCCAGCAGATCGGCCGGATAGCGACGGCTGCCACGCGCCTCGATTCGTTCCTGCCAGAGCTCGAGATAAGCTGCCCGTGCATCCTGTGCGGCCGCCGAGATCTGGGCAGGGCGGGGCTTGCGGATGATCTCGATCGCGGCGTTGGGTGTGGCGGGCGTCTCCGGGATTGGCTCTTGCGGCCTTGGTTCGGGTTCCGCGACCGCCACGAAGCGGGTCAGGGTGCGGTCGCCGGGAGGCTGAAAACGCGTATGCGGCGGGGTTTGCGAGGGCGTATTGGCCAGCTGTGCCTGTTGCGAAGCGCGGTCGTCGCCCTGCTGGTTCTGGCTCGCGCGGATCGACGTATCCGGCGCGTTTGCAGCCGCATCGGCCACGCTACGCGTGGCCGAAAGCAGGCGGGCGTCGTCCGGGTCGGCCTGCGAGGAACGGCTCGACCAGCCCAGCAGCAGCGCATGCACGATCAGCGCGATCGCCAGGGAAAAACAAAACCGCGCGCGAACGCTGGACATGCCGGTATCAGGCCAGCCGTCGCTCGATCGCGTCGAACAGTTTTGCGGCGATATTGATGCCGAACTGCTTGTCCAGCTCGCGTACGCAGGTAGGACTTGTCACGTTGATTTCGGTGAGCTTGTCGCCGATCACGTCCAGGCCCACGAACAACAGGCCTTTTTCGCGCACATAGGGGCCGATCTCCTCGGCGATCGCCCGGTCGGCATCGGTGAGCGGCCGCCCCACGCCGCGCCCGCCGGCGGCCAGGTTGCCGCGCAGTTCGCCTTCCGCCGGCACGCGTGCCAGCGCGTAGTCCACCGGCACGCCGTCGACCACCAGAATGCGCTTGTCGCCTTCCTTGATGGCCGGCAGATAGGCCTGGGCCATGGCATAGCGGCTGCCGTGCTCGGTAAGCACTTCCAGCACCACGGAAATATTGTCGTCCCCGGTCTTGACCCGGAAGATGCGCGAGCCGCCCATGCCATCAAGCGGTTTGATCACCGCGTCGCCATGCTCGGCGATGAAGCGCTTGAAGTCGGCGCTGCGGCGGGCAACAAGCGTGGGCGCGGTCAGGTGGGCAAACCGGTTGATCGACATCTTTTCGTTGACGTCGCGCAGCGCATCGCAGCGATTGACCACCAGCGTGCCTTCGTTCTCGGCCAGCTCAAGAATATAGGTGGCATAGATGTATTCGGTATCGAACGGCGGATCCTTGCGCATGAGGATGGTATCGAGATCGGCCAGGGGCAGAATCTCGGACTCGCCGGTGAAGCGATACCAGTCGTCGTTGTCGTCGAACACTTCCAGACGGCGTCCCGTGCCGTAGCCCACGCCGTCGCGTACGAACAGGTCGGACATCTCGAAATACACGATCTCGTAATCGCGTCGCATTGCCTCGAGCAACAGGGCGAGGGTTGTGTCCTTGTAAGGGGTGATATCCGCGATGGGATCCATCACGACGCCGAGACGGGTGGCCATGCCGCAGCTCCTGATACGGGACGCGGATTGCCGCGCCCCAGCGATTGTCGAATAAGCGCGCATGGTAGCGCAGGCGTGCCGTGCCTGGCTTTCGTTCAGGCAAGCTGAAGTCGCCGCGTTTTCTGCGAACGCATGACTGCGATTGGTCAGTACGGCTTCGTTCTTGAAGGCAACCGCAGATCACGCAGATTTGAGGGATTGAAGAATGGGGCGTGTTCGGCCCCTATGCTCGCTTCCAACATCGTGCACGTCGACGTTGTACGAAACGGCCTGTCACGGAATCTGTGTAGATCTGCGAAATCTTGGGATCCTGTCTTGTCTGGAAAGACGAGACTGGCCGCAAGGGAATCTGCGTTTCCTGTTGGCGGATCGTTAGGCCTTAGTCAAACGGGGCCAATGCGGCCGCCGCCGGGCTTTTGCCCGGCTATGCGCTCAGGCGGCGGCCTGGAGTTTGGCCGGTGTCTGTCCGGACAGCTGCGCGACGATCTGCTGCAGGCGGCGTGTGGAAAACACTTCCACCCGGTAACTGCGGATGTACTCGGCGAGCGCCGGGCCATACACGAGATTGGGCGGCCGCTCGATCGGCAGACTGCCGACGGTAACGAGTACCGGGCTGACGAAGCTGCGGTTTTCCTCGAGCAATTCGGCCACTTCGCGGGCCTGCTGCTCGCAACGATCGACGGGATTATCGTCGTTGGCGGCGTTCGGCATGGGTCGCTCGGGCCAGTCGGTGGAACCCAGGTCGTGGGCGATGCTCGCATCGAGCGGTTCGATGATGAACAAGCCGCGGGTGCTCACCACCACCAGCCCCAGATGTATCAGCGCGCTCGGGGTCTGGACCGCCAGATTACGCAGCACGATATAGCGGCGTGAACGCAGCATCCACCACCACGCGAGCGTGGCGCGCAGACGCGACAAACGCACAACCATCGACGCATAATCGCGACGAATCAAAAATCCGAGAGAAATCAGCGCTTTCACGGCGACTACTTAAGGCTGATGAACGACACGCGGCGGGCGCCGAGTGGGCTTTGAGACGGTATATTACGGCGCTTGCAAGCGCTTCTGAAGTACTTGGTAAATTAAATTTTCGTGGCAGTCCGATAGCCGGATTAAATGAACTCAAAGGCGCGCTCCAAGGGGCTTGGGCGAGCCTGTCAGGCAGTCGGCGATCGCACGAAACCGGAACAGCGCGGGCGTCAGCCCCAGGCCCGCGAAAACGCATACCGCCGTCTGTAACGATGCCTGGCTCATAAGCACCCCGAACACCGGCGCGCCCGCGGTCTGGCCGACGGCGATCGTGAGAAACCCGACCATCAGGCCGGTACCGGGCCGGTCGGGCAGTGTCGTGGTACCCCAGATGAGATAGACGCCGGCAAGCATGACGTAGGCTGCGCCGAACAGCGCGCCGCCGAAGAGCGTGAAGGTGGGCGTGGTGAACGCCAGTCCGGTCATGGCTATACCGGCCACGAGCGCCACCAGGAACAATCGATGTACGGTATTGATGCCCAGGCGCGCGACCATCCAACCGGCGGCCGCGCCCAGAATGCCGGCCGCGCCGATCGCGATCCACAGCATGCCGGTCAGCCGAGTCGACCAGTCGAGCCGTGCCTGTGCGATCTCGCCGCCAAACGACCAGAGCGCGGTGCTGGAGGCGCCCATGAGAAACGACGCCGCGACCAGCCGTAGCAGGTTGGCGTGCAACGGCGGCATACCCAGCCCGTCGATACGACCGTTTTTCGAGCCGTCGGCCGGCAAGGCCAGGTACGAGGCGACCCCCAGCGCGGCGGCCGTGGCGGCGAAAATCATGAAAACGAGGCGCCACTGCTCACCGAGTCCCAGCGCGAACGGCCCCGACAGCGCCACGCCGGCGCTGGTGCCGGCGTTGATGATCGTGTTGGTGAGATCGCGACGCGCCGGGGCCACCGCATACGACACCGCGTCGGCCAATGGCGGCGAGGCCAGGCCGGTGCTGGCGCCGGCAAGAATTACGAATACCGCCAGCCATACCGGCGATGTACAAAGCGCGATGCCGAGCAGCCCGGCCGCGGCCACGGTCGCGGCGGCGACCGCGACGACGCGCGCGCCGAAACGCTCCGAGCAGCGGGCCGAAACGATGATGGCGACACAGTAGGCGGCAAAGGCGCCGCCGGATATGACGCCGGCCAGGCTGGTGGACAGCCCAAGGTCGCTACGGATCTCGGGCAGGAACAGGCCGAAGGCGAAGCGGGCAAAGCCGTAGCAGACCGCGATCAGCCCGAAGCCGGTCGCGCCGATACGAAGCGCGGGCGTCATGGCCGGGTCCGTGCGTTCACCAGCTGGCAGGCACAGCTGCGTGCGGCATCGATTACCGCCGCGCCGCGGTAGGTGGCAGCCGTGGTTGCGCCTTCGAACAGCGCCAGAATCTGATCGGCCAGTTGTGTATCCGCCTGGCCGGTTTCGCGCACGACCAGTTCGGCGATGTGTTCGATCAACTGCTGATGGTAGGCGGCGACCTCGGCGGCGATCTCGGGTATGTCGCCGCCGGTTTCGGCTTCGGCCCGGAAAAACAGGCAGCCGCGTATGCCCTCTGCGGCAAACCATTCGGCCAGCGAGTCGAACAGCGCGGTCGTCGTGCTGAAATCGGTGTGCTCGAAGAAACGGCGGTGGCGTTCGGACAGTACCCGCGCCATCAACGCATTCTTGTTGCCCGCATGCTTGTAGACGGTTCGGCTCGAAAGCCGTGCTTCGCGAACCAGTTTGCCCATGCCCGTGGCATTGAAACCGTTGCGATCGAACAGGCGTTCTGCAGCCGCCAGCAGCTGTTGGTCAATATCCATGAGCCCAAGGTAAAACGATCGTTTTACCTGCGTCAGCCGCGTGGGCGTGGCGCGGCGGTCGCTGCATGATCCGCTTTCGCGCGCAGACCGCGGATGGCCGATCGGCCGGCATGCAACGCAGGTCGGTTCGGCAACCGCGGGCGCAAGTCGTAGCGGCCGCGAATGAATGTCTGGAAAGCGGCAGGAATATGGGCGCGGCGTGCTGGCCGCCGCCGGGCCGGGCGGCGTGCCTAGCCGGCCAGATCGCCCCAGAGCGACTGCAGCGCGGCGAGTGCCGCCATGCCCGCGGTTTCGGTACGCAGCACGCGCGGACCGAGGGTGATGGGCTGCCAGCCGGCGGCTTCGGCGCTGGAGATTTCGGCCTCGGACAGGCCCGATTCGGGGCCGATGAGCAGCGTCGTGCGCGTGTTTTTCGCCAGCGCGGTCAGGCCGGTGGTGGCGGTAGGGGCGAGCATCAGTCGCAGGCCGTCGGTATGCGCGTCTTCATCGAGTGTCTGTGCCAGGTGGGTGGCGGGATGAAGCGGCGGGCATACGAGCCGGCCGCTCTGTTCGGCTGCGGATTCGACCACCGCCTGCCAGTGCGCCTGTTTCTTGGCCAGCCGGTCGCCTTCAAGCTTGACCTTGCCGCGTTCGGTAAACACAGGGCGGATGGCGGTCACGCCCAGCTCCACGGCCTTGGCCAGGGCAAAGTCCATGCGATCGCCGCGGGCGATGGCCTGATAGAGGGTGATCGACAGCGACGATTCGCGCTCTGGCGAATGCTGGGTTTCCACGGCGAGCGTCATGCGCTTGCGCTCGGCCTGGACGATACGCGCGCCGTATTCATGACCGTCGCCGTTGAACAGCGTGACCGGGGCGTCCGCGCCCAGGCGCAGAACGGTGGCCAGGTGATGACGCTTGGCGTCGGCCAGTTCGATCGCCTCGCCGACCGCCAAAGGGCTCTCGACGAATACCCGCGGAACGTGGGCCCGGCGACTCATGCCAGCTCCTTGATCAGCACCGCCGAGTTGCGCTGGTAGTTGTAGAGCGCGCGCTTGGCCAACGGCAGTGCACCCAGGTCGGCCGGGGCAAAGCCGTGTTCGACGAACCAGTGCGGTGTTTTGGTGGTGAGCACGAAGATACGTGCCAAACCGGCGGCGCGCGCCCGGCGTTCGACCTCCACCAATAGACGTTCGGCCCGGTCCTGGCCGCGATAGTCCGGATGTACGGCCACGCAGGCCAGCTCGCCCACACTTTCCTCGGCATAGGGCATGAGCGAACAGCAGGCGGTGATCAGGCCGTCGCGTTCGAGCACCACGTAATGGCCGATATCCAGCTCGATCTGTTCGCGCGAACGCGCCACGAGAATACCCGCCTCGGCCAGAGGCTCGATGAGCGCGAGCACGCCGCCGAGATCATCGGCGGTCGCGGTGCGGGTGATGTCGTAGGTGTCGGCGGCGATCATGGTGCCGGCGCCGTCGCGCGAATACAGCTCGCTGAGCAGGGCGCCGTCGGTATCGAAGCTCACCAGATGGGCGCGCGCCACGCCGGCCTGACACGCGTTGATCGCGGCCTGCAGGCGAGCCCGATCGGCGGCCTGTAACGGCGCGGATTCGGTCGCCAGCAGCCGGCGTGCGGTCTGGATATCCAGCTCTGCCGGCGTATCGGCAAAGCGTTCGTGCAGGGACGCGCCCGGGTGCAGCACGACGAACTTGTCGGCGGCCAGCGCCGTGGCGGTCGCGGTGGCGACCTCTTCGGCATACAGGTTGAAGATTTCGCCGGACGGCGAATAGCCCACACAGGACATCAACACGATGGTGCCGCGCTCCAGATGCGCGTTGATGCTGGCCACGTCGATACGCCGGACTTCGCCGGTATGGCCATGATCGATACCGCCGGCGATGCCTACCGGACGGGCCGTGACCAGATTGCCGCTGGCAGTCACGATGCGGGCGCCGCCCATGGGCGTGCTCGCCAGACTGGTCGACAACAGCGCTTCCATATCCATTTGCAGGCTGCCGACCGCGCGTTTCACGCAGGCAAGTGCGGCGCTGTCGGTCACGCGTACGCCGTCGACGAAGCGGGTCGAAAGACCGGCATCGGCCAGCGCGGCATCGATCTGCGGGCGCGCGCCGAACACGATGACCAGCCGTACGCCCAGGCTGGCGAGCAGCGCGATGTCGTATACCAGATCGGCAAAGGCCGGGGATGCTGCGGCCTCGCCCGGCACATGGATAACGAACGTACGCCCGCGATGGGCATGCACATAGGGCGCGCTCGCACGCAGCGAGGCGACCATGTCGGGATGGCGCGGTTCGGCGTTGCCCGCGGGGGCGAGCGGCTGCGAGGCAGTGTGCGTCTGGTTCATCCGAATATTATGCGGGTGTCGCGGCTAGCGGGCGAGGCAGAAGCGCTCGATGAGCCCGTGCAGGATGCGCTGCATCGGCGCGACGCGTTCGACGGCCAGATATTCGTTGGGCTGATGCGCCTGGGCGATATCGCCCGGGCCGAGCACTACGCTGTCCATGCCCATGGCGTTGTAGAACGAACCTTCGGTACCGAAATCCACGGCGGCTGCGGCCTGTCCGGACAACTCCTCGCAGGCGGTGACGATCGGCGAGTCGCCGGCGGTCTCGAACGCCGGCGTGCCGGTGAACAGCTCACGGAAATGAATCGTGCAGTCGCTGTCGGCGAGCGCGTCGGCCACGCGTTCATGCAGTTCGGCGCGCAGTCCGTCGCTGGTCATGCCGGGCAGAAAACGCAGGTCCATATCGAGTCGGCAGCGGGCCGGAATGCGATTGGCGTTGTCGCCGCCCGAGATCGCGCCCAGGTTGAGAGTGGCATGGGGGACGGGGAAACCGGCGATGCGCTGGCGCTCGACCAGTTCGTCGCGCAGGGCGCGAATCGCGGTGAGCGCGCGATACATGCCCTCAATGGCGTTGGCGCCGAGGGCAGGATTGCTGGAATGCCCGGAGGCACCGTGCACCTCCAGCGTTTCCATGAAAATACCCTTGTGCTGGCGAATCGGCACCAGATTGGTGGGCTCGCCGATCACGCAGTAGCGGCCCGGCCGCTGGCCGTTTTCGCGGTGCGCGTCGAGCAGGGCCCGGGCGCCGTCCATGCCGCATTCCTCGTCGGCCGATACCAGCAGGCTCACGGGTGCGGACAATTTTTCGGCCGCGTATTCGCTGGCCACGGCGGCGGCGATCGCGATAAAGCCTTTCATGTCGCAGCTGCCCAGGCCGTAGAGCTTGCCGTCGCGCTCGGTGAGGCTAAAGGGGTCGCTGTGCCAGCCGTTATCGTCATAGGGCACGGTATCGATATGGCCGGCGAACACCAGTCCGTGCTCGCTGGCTTGCTCGGCCGTGCCCAGGCGCGCGACCAGGTTCACCTTGTCGTCGCGCTCAGGCATGGGCGTGATCGTGCAGGCAAAACCGGCCTGTTCGAGTGCGTCGGCCAGGTCTTCGACGGCGGCGCGATTGCCGCAGTCTAGGCTCGGGTTGTCGCTGCTGATGGTGCGATGCCCGATCAGCGTGGCCAGGGTTTGTTGCCAGTCGAGTACTGTCATATTCGGTTTGTATGGTCGGCCTGCGCCGGCCTGTATATCGTCGGAACACCGCATGGTATACCCGCGGTTCGAAACTTGATGAAGTCGAGTGGCGTAAGCCAGGTCGACTATCCACGTATGAGGGTCATGCAACCATGACGAAACCAATGCGATTGTTGAAAACACCGGTAGTGGCATGGCTGCTTGCCGCCAGCCTCGGCGTGGCCGGTTCGACGGCCGTGTTCGCGGCCGAGCAGAAGATCTTCATCGACCCGGAAAGCGGCGAAATCGTCGCGCCGCCGGCGGAAAAGCGGGAAGCCCCGAAACCGGGTGAGGCCGCCCAGAAGACGCGCGCCCCGGCGCCGAAGGCCTGGACCAACAGCGAAGGCGCACAGATGTTGACCCCCCGTTTTGAATCCGCGCCGCGCACGCGCGCGGTGCGTTGTGCGGACGGCAGTCTGCATATGGGCCACGTTGGCCACGACGAAGCCAGCGATGGCACGGAGGCGTTATGCGCTACGCACGATCGTTAGCCGGAGCCACAACGCTCGGCATGGCCCTGCTGTTCGGCACGGCCTCGACCGCCAGCGCCGCCGACATGGTGCTGGTCGTCAACGACGGCCCCGACAGCGGCTTCAACGACCCCACGCCGGTCGCACCGGAAGGTGGCAATAACGGCGCCACGCTGGGACAGCAGCGCCGCATCGCTTTCCAGTACGCCGCCGATATCCTGGGCAGCCGAATTGACAGCAGGGTTCCGATTCGCATCGTCGCCGACTTCGACGAGACGTTGAGCTGCGACCCAGAGAGCGCGACCTTGGGCGCGGCCGGGCCGATAAGCTACGTCGCCAATTTCACCACGACCAGCCGCGCGCGAAGCAACGTCTTCTATCCGCTGGCGCTGGCGAACGCCCTGCGTGGTTCGCGGGTGCCGGATACGGCAAACGATATCCGTGCCACGTTCAATCCGACTCTCGACGAGGGCACCGGTTGCCTGAAGGGTGCCAGCTGGTACTACGGCATCAACGGCGTAACGCCCAGCGACCGCCCGAGCTTCGTAAGCACGGTAGAACACGAACTCACGCACGGCGTGGGCTTCATATCGCTGGTCGCGCTCATCGACAACGCCAACTCGCGAGCCGGGCAGTTTCCGCAGACCAGCGACGGCGGCGCACGCTTGCCCGATATTTACAGCACCTTCATCCAGGATCTGTCCTTCCCCGGCGACCCGCTCTGGACCGAGCTCACCGACGAGCAGCGTGCCCAGTCCTTGACCAACAGCGAAAACGTGGTCTGGAGCGATATCAATACCGGCAGCCGCGCGGCCAGTATTCTCACCGACGGTCTTAAGGAGGGCCGGGTGATGCTGTATGCGCCGTCGCCTGTCAGTCCCGGCAGCTCGATCTCGCACTGGGACGAGTCGCTTTCTCCGGACCAGATCATGGAGCCTTTTGCCACCGGCAACGACAATGTCGCCAGCGGCATCGGTCTGACCACCTGCGTGCTTGAAGACATCGGTTGGACGCTGGCTAACGGCGCGCGTTGCCCGGACGAGGCCGATCAGGCCATCGCCGAGCCTGACGACGACACCGAGGAAGAACCTGCCGAACCCGTCACCGAACCGGTGGTGAGCACGGGTGGTTCTTCAAGTTCGGACAGCAGCAGCGGCAGCAGCGGCGGCGGCTGTACGCTGACCGGCGAAGGTCGTTTCGACCCGCTCTGGGTCCTGCTGCTCGCAGCGGCCGCGGTTGGGGTGGGTCGCCGTCGTCGGCTCGTCTGAGCCGACACCGCGATCCCCCTGGGGCGACCCGGTTTATGCGGCGGCGCTTGTCGCCGCCGTGCCCGCTCTCTGGCTGATCACGCTCGCCACGCCAGCGCAGTTTCTACTGCGCTGGCCGGGCACACAGGTCTTCGTCTTGGCGGTCGTCGTACTGCCCCTGCTCGAAGAAATAGTGTTTCGGCTCGGCGTGCACGACTGGCTGCGTGGCCGTATGCGCAGGCGCTGGGGGCCGCTGAGCGCGGCCAATCTCCTGACTGCCGTGCTGTTTGCCGGCGCGCATCTGTTGGCCCATCCGCCGGCCTGGGCGCTGGCGACTTTTTTCCCCGCGCTCGTATTCGGCGTGCTCTGGGAACGGCATGCCAGGCTCTGGTCGCCGGCGAGCGTGCATGCCTTCTATAACCTCATCTATTTCTGCTGCCTGGGCGTTGTTTAGAGGCCGGGGGCTGATACGAGGGCGGCGCCCCAGCCCGGCCAAGGTCCGGCCAAGCACAGTCGCCCACGAACTTCGATGCGCCGGGTCAATAGTCGGCTTTGCTACCATGGCGTATTGCAAAAAAGCAGCGCGACATGAGCCAAGGCAACAGCCAGAACAACATCTTCGATGCCCTCCAGATAGGCCTGACCCAGGCCGAGTCGGTACAGACGCCGGGCGAGGTGCACGGCACGCTCACCGGCATGCTCTGTGTCGATAACGAAATCAGCGGCGCGCGCGCGGTCGAAGACGTCAAGAACGACAAGATCGAAGGCGCGCTGGACGCGCTGCGCGAGATGACCCTGGAAGGCCTGTTCGATCCGGACCTGAGTTTTCAGCCACTGCTGCCGGCCGACGATGTCGATCTGGAACGGCGCGTGCAGGCGCTCGCACGCTGGTGTGCCGGTTTTCTCTATGGCCTGAGCGCCGACGGCAGCTTCGATATCAACAACCTCTCCGGCGAAGTCCGCGAGGTGGTCAACGACCTCACCGAGCTGTCGCGCGCGGGCCTGACCGCCGAAGACGCGGACAACGAATCGGCCGAAGCCGACTATGCCGAGCTGGTGGAATACGTGCGGGTCGGCGTACAGATGGTCTTCCTCGAGCTTCAGCCCGGGCGCGAAGGGCCCACGCGGCGCGAGTCGCTGCACTAGCAATCGCGATGACGGGTTCGGTTTGTTTTCTTGAAAGGCTTGGACGAGGGATCGGATGAGAGACCAATCGCATCTGCAGCACAGCGACGAGCCGGCGATTCATGCAGCCCGTCGTGCGCGCATCGCGGATATCGTGGGCCCGGATGGCGTGGCGATGATCGCGGCCACCCCCGAGCGCAACCGCAATAACGATGTCGATTATCCCTATCGGCCGAACAGCGATTTTCGCTATCTGACCGGCTTCTGCGAGCCCGAGGCGATCGCGGTGATCGCGCCCGGCTTCGAGGCCGGGGATTACATCCTGTTCTGTCGTGCCCGCAACGCCGATCAGGAGGTCTGGATCGGCCGGCGGGCCGGTCCGGACGGCGCCATGGCCGACTACGGCGCCGATCAGGCCTTTGCCATCCACGAATTCGAGGATTGGCTCGCGCGTCTGCTGGACGGCCGTCGCAGGCTCTATCTGTCTTTCGGCACGCATCCCGAATTCGAGCAGAGCGTGCTCGATCAGCTCGGCGGTATGCGCAGCCAGGGGCGGGGCGGCGTGCCGCCGCGCGAAATCGTGGCCCTCGACGGCCTGCTCCACGACATGCGCCTGCGCAAGTCCGAACACGAAGTCGCACTCATGCGCCAGGCGGCTGCCACCTCGGCGCGTGCGCACAGCGCGGCCATGCAGGCGGTACGTCCCGGCATGTACGAGTATCAGCTCGCCGCCGTGCTGCATTACACCTTCGAAAGCGACGGCATGCACTGGGCCTATCCGAGCATTGTCGGGGCGGGCGAGAACGCCTGCGTGCTGCACTACATCGAAAACAGCGCGCCCATGGCCGACGGCGACCTGGTGTTGATCGATGCCGGCGCCGAATATCGCGGCTATGCCGGCGATATCACCCGCACCTTTCCGGTGAACGGGCGTTTTTCCGATGCCCAGCGCGAGCTTTACGACATCGTGCTCGCGGCCAACCGGGCCGCGATCGAGGCCGCCCGACCCGGCCAGCCGATGAACGCCGTCCACCAGGCGGCGCTAAGAGTGCTGGTGGCGGGGCTGATTGATGTCGGCCTGCTCGAAGGTACGGTCGACGAGGTCATCGCCGCCGAAAGCTACCGCGCCTATTTCATGCACGGCACCAGCCACTGGCTGGGCATGGACGTCCACGACGTGGGCGACTATAAAGTGGATGGAGAATGGCGCCTGCTCGAACCCGGCATGGCGCTGACCGTGGAGCCCGGACTGTATGTCCGGGGCCAGGACAACCCGTCGTCGCGCTTTGCGGATATCGGTATCCGGGTCGAGGACGATATCGTCATCACCGAAACCGGCTGTGAAGTGCTCACGGCCGACGTGCCCAAGGACGCCGACGAGATCGAGGCATTGATGGCCAAACCCTATCGGAGCGAAACCCCGTGAGCGGCGAGTACGACATTGCCGTAGTGGGCGGTGGCCTGGCCGGCGCGACGTTTGCCTGCGCGCTGGCCGATACCGGGCTGAAAATCGCGCTGGTCGAGGCCGTGGCCTTCGATGCGCCGGCCGACGAGAACATGAAAGCGCGCACCACCGCGATCGCGGCCGGTACCCGGGGGATGTTCGAGGCGCTGGATCTGTGGGCCGATATCGCCCACGACGCCGCGCCCATCAAACGATTGCACGTATCCCAAAAGGGCCGTTTCGGCAGCGTGCGGGTGAATGCCGCCGACTACGATCTGCCGGCACTGGGCTATGTGTTGCCCAACCTCACCATGATCGAGGCGCTGCGCGCCCGGCTGGCGCAGATGAGCCAGGTGGATGTGATTGCCCCGGCACGCTTCAAATCGCTCACCCGCGACGCCGCGGGCGAACGCATCGAACTGACCTGTGCGGTCGGCGACGGCGAAAGCCGGACATTGAGTACCCGCCTGCTGGTCGGCGCCGACGGCGCGCAATCCTCGGTACGCGGCGCGCTGGGTATCGGCGCGCGCACCGACGATTATCAGCAGCGTGCCATCGTTACCTTCGTAGAGCCCGAACGCGCCCACGGCGGCTGTGCCTACGAGCGCTTCACCCCGGACGGGCCGGTGGCCCTGCTGCCCTGTACACGGGCCAGCTGTGCCGCGGTATGGACGCTGCCCAGCGAACGCGCCGAGCAGATGTGCGCGGTCAGCGATGACGAATTCATCGACGGCCTGCAGGCGGCCTTCGGCCAGCGTCTGGGCCAGCTCAAGCTGGCCGGGCCGCGCGGCAGCTATCCGCTGGCGCGGGTGCTGTGCGACCGGGCCGCGGTCGATCGCGCCGTGCTTATCGGCAATGCCGGCCATGCCCTGCATCCGGCGGCCGCCCAGGGGTTCAATCTGGCGATTCGCGATGCGCTGCTGCTGGCCGCGATGCTGCGCGAGCGCCTCGCCGCCAATCCCGATTTCGATCCCGGCGACGGCGATCTGTTGGCCGCCTGGGCCGAGGCTCGGCGCCCGGACCAGCATCGCGTGGCCAATTTCACCGACGCCATCGTGCGCCTGTTTTCCAACCGTATTCCCATGCTCGACCATGCCCGCGGCGCGGGTTTGTTCGGTCTGTCGCTGATGCCGTCGATTCGCGACGACATGGCCCGGCGCAGCATGGGGCTGGCCCTGGCCCCGGCGCGTATTCGCAAGGCAAGCTCATGAGTAGTCACAATCCGCGTTATGACGTGGCCATCGTCGGCGGCGGCATGGTCGGTGCCGTGCTCGCGGTGGCGCTGTCGCGTGCCGATTTCTCGGTGGCACTGGTCGAAGCCAAACGCCCGCCGCGTTTCGATACCAGCCAGGACTACGGGCTGCGCGTGTCGGCGATTGCGCCAGGCACGCGGCGCGTACTCGAGAATCTCGACCTGTGGGCCTCGGTCGAGCGCCGGCGCTGCTGCGCGTTCACCGGCATGAAGGTCTGGGAGGCCGGCGGCGCCAGCGAGCTGTTTCTCGAACATACCGCGGTGGGGCTGCCCGAGCTCGGGCATATCGTCGAAAACAACCTGATCGTCGACAGCGCGTGGCAGGCGCTCACCGATGTCGATATCTACTGCCCGGCGAAGATGGAAAGCCTGGCCTTCGACCCGGATGCCGCCCGACTGCGTCTCGACGACGGAACGACCGTGAGCGCGGCGCTCGTGGTTGGCGCGGAAGGCGCGAATTCCCCGGTGCGGGCAGCGGCCGGCATAGAAACCACGGGCTGGTCGTACGGCCAGCGTTGTACCGTCGGTACGGTCACCCCGGCGCGGCATCATCGCCATATCGCCTGGCAGCGCTTTACCGAAACCGGGCCGGTGGCGTTTCTGCCGCTTTCGGACGGTCGTTGCTCGCTCGCCTGGCACGCCGACGATGCGCTCGCCGCGGAGCTTGCCGAACTCGACGACGAGACGTTTCGTGCACGCCTGAGCGAAGCCAGCGGGCATGTGCTGGGTGAAATCGAGCATATGGATCGGCGGGCGTCCTTCCCGCTCAAGCTCCAGCATGCCCGCGAATATTGTCGTCCGCGGGTGGCGCTGGCCGGCGATGCCGCGCATGTGGTGCACCCGATGGCGGGTCAGGGGGTCAACCTTGGCCTTCTCGACGTGGCGGGCATGGTCGAAGCGCTCGAAGCCGGGCGCGCGGCCGGTCGCGATGCCGGCGACATGACCTACCTGCGCCGCTATCAGCGTGCGCGCATGGCCGAGAACCTGATGATGTTGGGCATCACCGACGCCTTCAAACGCGTCTATGGCAGCGCCAACCCCTTGCTGCGCAACCTGCGCCAGAGCGCGATCGCGGCGGCAGCGAACCTTGCCCCGGTTCGCCAGATCATGATTCACCATGCGGTGGGTCTGTCCGACAACGGCCCGCGGCTGCTGCAATAACGCAAAACGCCTGTATTTTGCAGTGAAAAGCGGTTCCGGGGCCGACGCTTGGCCTGTATGGATCGCGCCGGTATAGTCGAGGCCACGGTCAATAACCGCGTGGGAGAGAACGGGCCATCGCCCGTCACCGAAGGCGCAAATTTCCGCCCGGAAACGCTCAGGTACCCGAACCACGCGCGCGCCGGCGTCATGACGCGCCGGCTTGATCGACTCTGGAGAGCAGTCGTGTGAACCACGGCTCACCGAAGGGGCGAATCTCTCAGGTGCCAGGACAGAGGGGCGGCAGGCGAAAGCCCGGGCCGGCCCGTATTCTGTTGATTCATCTGCAAAGAGATTGTCATGGCCAAACGCACCCCGCTCTATGACGCACATGTCGCCGACGGCGCCAAGCTTGTGGATTTCGCCGGCTGGGACATGCCGATCGACTACGGCTCCCAGATCTCCGAACACAACGCCGTACGCGAGAGCGTGGGCATGTTCGACGTGTCGCATATGGCCGTCGTCGATATCCGCGGTCGAGAGTCGCGCGAATTCCTGCGCTGGCTGCTGGCCAATGACGTGGCCAAGATCGACGAGGCCGGGCGCGCGCTCTATACCTGCATGCTCAACACCCGCGGCGGCGTGATCGACGATCTCATCGTCTATCACCTGAGTGACGATCTGTATCGCGTCGTGGTCAATGCAGCGACCACGGAAAAGGATCTGGCCTGGATCGGCAGTCAGGCCCGCGATTACGACGTGTCGATCGAGCACCGCCAGGATCTGGCCATTATCGCCGTGCAGGGCCCGCGCGGGCGCGACATCGCCGCCGAGCTGTTCGACGACGATTTGAAGGCCGCTGCGCTCAAGCTAAAGCCGTTTCGCGTGGTCGCGCAGGATGATCGCTCGATCGGGCGCACCGGCTATACCGGCGAAGACGGTTTCGAGCTCGTACTACCGGCCGACGAGGCCGTGAACGCATGGAAGACGCTGCGCGACAAGGGCGTAGCGCCCATCGGCCTGGGCGCGCGCGACACGCTGCGCCTGGAAGCGGGCCTGAATCTTTATGGCCAGGATATGGACGAAGACCGCACCCCGCTGGAATCGGGCCTGGCCTGGACCGTGGCCTTCAAGCCCGAAGAGCGCGATTTTGTTGGCCGCTCGGCGCTGGAGCACATGCGCGCACAGGGCGTCGACCAAAAGCTGGTTGGGCTGGTGCTGGAAGGGCGTGGCGTGATGCGCAGCAAGACCGCGGTGCGTGCCGTCGACAGCGATGTCGAGGAAGAACATGCCGAGGGCAAAATCACCAGCGGCAGCTATGCGCCGACGTTGTCGTGCTCGGTCGCGCTCGCCCGAGTGCCCGCCGATTGGGAACACAGCGTCGAAGTGTGTTTGCGCGGCAAGTGGCAGCCTGCGCGCATCGTTCGCTATCCGTTCGTGCGTAATGGCGAGAGCCGCCTCGACGACTGAGCGTTTTTCTCAGTAGCCTTTAATCCACCGAACCATCGCGCGCACCGCGCCAACCTGCTGCAAGGGGAGCCCCATGAGCGAAGTACCCAAGGATCTGTCCTATACCAAGACCCACGAATGGATCGACTACGACGGCGACGGCACCTGCACGGTCGGCATCACCGACTATGCGCAGTCCTCGCTCGGCGACCTGGTATTCGTCGAACTGCCCGACGCCGGTACCAAGGTGGGCGCCGGCGATGCGGTGGCCGTGGTGGAATCGGTCAAGGCGGCCTCGGATATCTATGCGCCGCTCGACGGCGAAATCGCCGAGATCAACGAACAACTCGAGGATTCGCCGGAGCTGGTCAACGAAGATCCGTTTGGCGAAGGGTGGCTGTTCAAGATGACGGTTTCCGATCCGGAACAGGTCGAGAAACTGCTCGATGCCGATGCCTACGAAGGCATCGTCGAAGAAGAGGAAGACTAGCGGTCACGGCAAGCGCCGGGGGTTTGCCTGGCGCTTGCAAGCAGCCGGCCGTATTCAAGTTCTGCGAGGACCCATGCCTTTCATTCCGCATACCGAAGACGATATCCAGTCGATGCTGGCAACGATCGGCGTCGATCACATCGACGATCTGTTTGATGAGATCGACCCCAGCCTGCGCGACGTGCGCCTGGATTCGATACCGGAACGGGCCAGCGAACAGGCCGTGACCAGGCTCATGGGCGAACGCGCGGCCCGCGATGCCGGCGGTTTGTGCTTCATCGGCGCGGGCGCTTACGAGCACCATATTCCCGCGGCGGTCTGGGAGCTGACCACCCGGGGCGAGTTCTATAGCGCTTATACGCCGTATCAGCCGGAGGCCAGCCAGGGCACGCTGCAGGTAGTCTACGAATACCAGACCATGATGACGGGCCTGACCGGCATGGACGTGGCCAACGCGTCGCTCTATGACGGCGCCTCGGCGCTGGCCGAGGCGGTGCTCATGGCGGTACGCGCCAATCGCCGCTCCAAATCGGCGCGTATCCTCATGCCGGCGAGCGTGCATCCGTTCTATCGCCAGGTCGCGCGCAATATCTGTGCGAACCAGGGCATCACCTTCG